>JAYWHS010000816.1:0-2667 GCA_043777635.1 Kofleriaceae bacterium
GCCGTCCGGAATGGACAAAAATTGCCGATATCGAGGTGCAACGGCTGTGGCTGTATCGCCAAGCCGCCGCATTGGTAGAAGGTCGCTTGCCGCGTCAGCCGGAAGTGAATTTCGACATTCTCGACGAGACGCTGCGCGGCGATGCAACGCGCACCGATGTCGTGCGGTCGCTTACCGATCCGCAACGCGATTTTTTACTGTGGGAATTAAAGCAAGGCTGCATGACTGCGGTGATTCATTGTTTGCCACCAGGCGAACGCGCGGCGTTCATCCTAACGATGATTGTTAAGCTTGATGATGCAGCGGCGGCGGCGGTGCTTGGTGTCAACGAAAGCGCGTATCGGGTCCGACTGTCGCGGGCTAAGCAAAAAGTTGGCGACTACTTAGCGCCGCGCTGTGAGCACGTCAATCCAATGAATCCGTGCCGTTGTCCAGCGCGGGTCGGCAATGCTGTCGACCGTGGATTTATTCGGCCGCCGGGCGTGGTGTCACTGCGCAAAACCGATGTGCCCTTTGGCCGCTACGGTGCCGGGCCCGGCAATGAAGACGAAGCGCTGCGCGACATCGCCAAAATCTATGGCAGCCTGCCGGCGTTTCTACCTCCGGACGATTTGGTCGCTAGCATTTTGGCGCAGGTAGCTGCAGGTGTGGCTGTTTGAAGTAACCGTTTGAGTTGCGCATCCTCGCGGTTGTCAGCGCAGGGCGGAGCGGGGTAGGCTGGCGCATGTCCGACGAACATCGCAGCCTGCGCGAACGCGCCGCCCGGCAACTTTCTAATACCACCAAAACGCCGCCGCAATGGCGCGGTGCAACCCCGCGTTGGCTGGTGCAAATGATGCCATGGACGCCAGTTGAAGCTGGTGTCTATCGCGTCAATCAAGCTATCGACGAAGCTTTCGCTGCGAAGTGCAGTCCGGAGCCAGGTGAAACCCTGCCCGTGGGATTTTCTGACTACGAGCAACAGCCGCGTGAATACGTATTAACGTCGGTTACCACCACCATTGAGGTTGATACTCGCATCTCTGATTTGTTTCGTAGCCCGATGGACCAAGTCAAAGAACAATTGTCGCTGGCGGTTGAAAAGCTCAAAGAGAAACAAGAAAACGAAGTCATCAACAACCGTAGCTACGGTTTGCTCAATAGCGTGGATCCCGACATGCGGATTGCTTCGCGCAAAGGTCCACCAACCCCCGACGATCTTGATGAACTAATCGCTACCGTGTGGAAAGAACCAGCATTTTTTCTAGCGCATCCCAAAACTATTGCGGCGGTCGGCCGTGAGTGTACGCGGCGCGGCGTGCCACCTCCGACGCTGTCGATGTTTGGCGCGCAGTTTTTGACCTGGCGCGGCTTGCCGTTGGTGCCGTGCGACAAAATGCCAATCAAAGGCAACAAATCCGACATCTTGTTGATGCGGACCGGCGAGCGGAAACGCGGCGTGATCGGCTTGTTCCAACCAGGTATTCCTGGTGAGGTCAGCCCAAGTCTATCGGTGCGCATGATGGGCATTAATCAGCGCGGTGCAGCGCAGTATCTGCTGTCGTTATATTGCTCGGTTGCGGTCTTGACCCATGACGCGCTCGGCGTTCTCGAAGGCGTCGTGATCGACAACTATCACGAGTATCCATGAGCATGCCGGATTCGCGCTTGCCGTCGGGGCTCCGCGATGCGCCTGGCGCGCCATCCGAGGTGCGGTTAGATCACGGTATCGATGCGATGCCTGCGCACGGCAGTGTGCCAGTGCCTGGCGTGGTGCGGGTTCCCACTGCGCCGACGGTGCCCGAAGCCGATGCACCAACAATAACGCGGCTGGTCGCACAGCTCGCCAATGAATTCTATGCTGCGGATGGACCGGGGACATTGTTTTCCGTCGGTGCACCGCCGAGCGAAGCGACGACATCGCTGGCGCCGCCGAACGCATCCACGACACCGCCGAGCGGTCCGATGACGGCATCGCCGAGCGTACTGCTGACGGCACCGCTGAGCGCATCAACCAACGTGCCTGCCGACGTGGCAAATCCAATTCCACCGTCGAGCGTGGCGTCCGACGATGCTTCGCCTTTTCATGGCACGCCATCGTTCGATGGGTTGTTGCGCAATCCATACGGCGGCGACTTGGAACGATTGGCGTTTCCTCTGCTTGATGCGCCGTTGCCGCCAGCTGCACCTATCGTCACCTCAGTGCCAGCGGCTGCTCAACCCGCAGTTGCACCTGACCGTGCAGCGATGCCGGCCCCCGATTTTACAGCAACGCGTTATGAGCACAATCCAGTGGCCGCGGCGAAGCCGATACCGAGCCAACCCGACCGCAATGACCACGATCGTCGTCTTGATACGCTTGGCTTGCGTAGCGAATTCCCGATTTTGCAGCAGCGAGTTAACGGCAAGCCATTAGTGTGGCTCGATAACGCCGCTACTACGCAAAAGCCACTTGCGGTCATCGATCGACTTTCGCACTTTTATAAACACGAGAATTCCAACATCCATCGCGCTGCCCATACGTTGGCCGCGCGGGCCACTGATGCGTACGAAGCCGCGCGTGAATCGGTGCGGCGCTTTATCAATGCATCGTCGACCCGTGACATCGTATTTGTGCGCGGTGCAACCGAAGGCATCAACTTGGTGGCGCAAAGTTGGGGCCGTGCCAACATCAGCGCAGGCGATGAA
>JAYWHS010000817.1:0-2666 GCA_043777635.1 Kofleriaceae bacterium
CCATTTGCGCGAACACGGTGCAGCCTGGGAAGAAGCCGAAGAATTCCCCATCAGGTTGTACGGCGAAGCCGCGCGCGCTGGCATTGCCGGAATTGGTTATCCCGAAAGCATGGGTGGTCAAGGCGGCGATCTTGGACATGTGTTGGCTGCGGCCGATGAAATGATCATCCGTGGCCAAACCGTCGGCACGGTGGTTGGTCTCGGCAGTCACAGCATTGCGTTGCCGCCGATCGTGCGGTTTGGCAGCGTCGAGCAACAGGCTAAATTCGTGGCGCCATGCCTGAGCGATGGCAAAATTGCCGCCTTGGCGGTAACCGAGCCAAGCGGCGGTAGTGATGTTGCCGGCCTTACGACCAGCGCGGTGCGCGATGGCGAGCACTACATCGTGAACGGTACCAAAACGTTTATTACCTCGGGCACTCGCGCCGATTTTGTTACGACGGCGGTGCGCACCGGTGGGCCTGGCCATGGCGGTGTTTCCTTGTTGGTGATCGAACGCGACACGCTCGGCTTTGCTGTGAGTCGCAAGCTCAAAAAAACCGGTTGGTGGGCCAGCGATACCGCCGAGTTGCATTTTGAAAACTGCCGCGTGCCGGTGGCCAATCGCATCGGCGCTGAAAATGCGGCATTTGCGATGATCATGATGAATTTCGCCAACGAGCGCTTGATGCTAGCCGTGCAATGCGTGGCAATCGCGCAGTTGGCGTATGAGCAAGCGGTGGAATACAGCCGAACCCGGCAAGCATTTGGCAAAACCCTGAGCGGTTTCCAAGTGACGCGCCACCGGTTGGCCGATATGGCATCGCGGATCGCTGCGGCGCGGGCGCTGACCGGCGAAGCGGTGATGCGGCAACTGCGCGGCGAGCAGATTTTTGCGTTGGCTGCGATGGCCAAAAATACCGCGACGGATATGTGTTCGTACGTTTGTGATGGCGCTGTGCAAATCTTTGGCGGGTATGGCTATATGCGGGAATCGTTGGTCGAGCGTTTGTCTCGCGATGCCCGGCTGTATCCGATTGGCGGTGGCACCCGCGAAATTATGAATGAAGTGATCGCCAAATCATTGGGGTATTAGGATCGCTGCGTGCGAGGTCGTAGGTCAGAAGCTAGGGGCCGGCTTTGGGTCCGTGGCAACGCACCGGCACCTGGATCTGGGGTCGGCGGGGCCCACCGTTGGTGGTTACGCAGCGCGGATTGCCGGTTTGGCGCTGGCACGGAAGCTGCTTAATGGCCGGTATGAACAAAACTGCTTTTGGAGTTGCCTGTCTCGGTGCGTCACTTGTGGTTGGTTTGGTCGCTTGCAAACGTGCCAATCGAACCGAAGAACCAGTGAATAATGCTAAGTCAGCGGAATTCGCGATCGCGCCAACGCCGATTGAAGCTGCGCCAACGGCAGCCGCCAAAGACGATGGCTGGCGCATGATTCCCAACGCCACCGCAAAATTACAGCTCGACGCACCGCGCAAATGGCTTGATAACGGCATGGGCGGCGCAGCCGGCATGCACATTGAAACCGGCGCTGACTTTATGCTCAACGAAATGGCGGCCGACGATGCTGGCAAAACCTTGGCCGAAATCAAGGCCGATGCCGAAGCCATGTTGTTTCAAAAATGGGTCACCGCGAAATCGGCAGCTGGCGTAACCACGTTAATCTACAACATGGACAAGATTTCCATGCAGGGCGATGAGCCGGTGAAATCAGGCACCTTGGTCGCATTTGAAGTGCGTCGCGCCATCGATGGCAAACCGTACAAATGTTACGGCAGCGCGCCTGATCAGGCCACCGCCGACGAAGCTGTTGCGCTGTGTCTGCATGTTCGGGTTGCTCGCTAGTAGCGGCGGCACGCGCATGGACGATCGTAGAATAGGGCACGGCCAATGGTGGTAGGGTCGGGTATGTTGACGAGCCAGTCGGTGCAACCAAAGCCATCAACTCCAGTAGCGCAGGTTGTAAACCTTGCGTTTGCAGCCGCTATGGTTTGCTACATCTTGAGCATCTTGGCGGAGAAAATCTGGCCGCACCAATTTGGCCAGGTAACATGGTTCGCTCAACTCGCCACGGCCATCCAGTATGCATGTGCGTGGTTAGCCGCTGCAGCGGTCGTGTTTGTTGCGGTGCGCACCTCGTCGCAGCGCACGCGTGCAGCGCTGCTGGTGGCTGGCGCGGCATTGCTGGCTGGTTTACTGCTGCGTGGATCGATAGTCGGCTATTGGGTAGTCGGCCACATGTCCATCGATACAATTGTTTTGGGGTTTCGGGTTGAGTTTTTTTTGCGCGTGCTGGGCATGGTGGCAATCGCTGTCGCGGTTTGGCCGCGCGCGCGCGTCGCTGCGGTGCTTGGCCTTTTGGCGTATAGCTTTTTTGTCGTCGATAATTTTCATATCGCCTGGCTCCGAGCGTTTCGATTTTCGCCCACCGGTGAGTGGGTCTGCGATGCGCTAGCATTGACCGCGTTGATCTCGATGGCGAGCATGGTACGGGCCGCCGCTGGCGACATGCGTTGCGACAGTGAGCCACTGCTACGGCGTAGCTACCATGCGCTTGCGATCGCCATGGGTTTACGTGTTGTGCTCGCTGCGATTGTCGCATTCGGCGTGCTGCTTGGGCTTGGCGACGGTAGTCCGTTGTTGCGTTGGTTGCTGCCGCTGTCGCTGGGCGGAGCGTG
>JAYWHS010000818.1:0-9063 GCA_043777635.1 Kofleriaceae bacterium
TACTGCCGGTTGCACTCAGCAACTTCAACGTGAAGTCCACCGATACGGTCGCGATCGTTTTAGGTCTGTTAAAGATTCCCGGAGGATTTGATACGATTCGCGCCAAAGCTTTTGTCGGCACCGGTATTCCGACGCTGCTACCAAGCGCTGGCCGCGTGGTGATTTCGCAGTATCAGGCTCGTCGCGGCGCGAACTAACCAGCATCGCTTCGACAAAGGGTCAAAGCTGCTGGTCGGTCCCGCGCGCCAGCACCCGCTGGTGCGCTCCACATTGGCTCGATCAACCAAGGGACGTTCCCGCGTTCCCGTCCCTTGTGCGCGACTTTCAACTGGCAAGTCGCCGGCATTCAACCCACCGCACGTTACTCGCGCACTTTTTCTTGGCTCATACATTGGCCGTTCCTGGTTAATCGGCGAACCATACGAAACGCGCCCGGGTTTGCGGGCTGTAACTCGGGCCTCGAACTCCGCACTCAGTCGTCGGCCTCGGGTCTCGAGCTCAGGCCCCGGACCTCGATCCTTGCCGAGTGGGCAGCCAGTAACGCGCGCACGACCTTAGGCCAGCAACGCGAGCAAGTCGTCGCGGGTAATTGCAGTGGCACGATCGGCTTGGCCTAACGCAGCGTCGGCCAAGTTCCGTTTAGCATCTTGCAACACCAAGATGCGTTCTTCGACGGTGTCGCGTGCGACCAAGCGATATACCATCACGGGGCGATCTTGCCCGATCCGGTGGGCTCGGTCGGCGGCTTGTTCTTCAACGGCTGGGTTCCACCATGGATCGACGAGGAATACGTGGTCCGCAGCGGTTAAGTTAAGACCGGTGCCGCCGGCTTTAAGCGACAGCAACATGACTGGTGGGCCATCGTTGGCTTGGAATAGATTCACCACTGCGGCGCGATCTTTCGTGGTGCCATCGAGTCGGGTAAACGGAATTTTTGAGTTGTTGAGATGTGGTTCGATCAAGTCGAGCAACGATGTCCATTGCGAAAACACCAAGGCCTTGTGGCCATCGGCAACCGCATCTTCGAGAGCGTTGATCAACCGCGTCACTTTTGACGAGCCCAACAACGGTGCATCGCCGGTTGGCATGTCGGCTTCGGTCGTCGGCATGGTGCCATCGGCTAGTGCTGCTTCTGGATTGTTCGCATCGAGCAACATCGGTTTAGGCGTGACTTTTTTAGCCTTCTTTTTGGCGATCATGCCCGACGGCAACAGCGATGTATGGCAAGCGGCTTGGCGCAACCGCAACAGCGCTTCGAGTGCAGCCATCACGCCGCCACCGGCTTCGAGCATTTTGACAATCTCGCTTTGGGTAGCAGCGCGGATCGCGTCGTAGGTCAGCCGTTCGTTTTCGTCGAGTTCGACATACATGACCGAGTCGGTGCGCGGCGGCAATTCTTTGGCCACGTCACGTTTCATCCGGCGCAGCACAAAGGGTTTGATGCGATCGCGCAAGCGCGCAGCCGCGCCGGGATCACCCGAGGTGATTGGCTCAGCCCAACGCTCTTGAAAATCGGCGCGGCCACCAAGCAAGCCTGGGTTGGTGAAGTGCAACTGACTCCACAGTTCGTCGAGCCGGTTTTCAACTGGCGTTCCCGACAAAGTTAACCGCCACTTGGCTTTGAGCTTGTAGGCGGCGCGGGCAACCTGGCTATCAGGATTCTTGATGGTTTGCGATTCGTCGAGGATCACAATGTCCCAACGCGCAGCTTCGAATTCTTCGATGTCGTTGCGTAAAATTGGATAGGTTGTGAGAATCACGTCGGCTTTAAGATCGAGCGAGCGTCGGGCCCCGTGATAGGTCGCGAGCCGTAAATCGGGGCGGAACCGCTTGGCTTCTGCCAACCAGTTGAACAACACCGAGGTCGGACTAACTACCAACGTACGGCCTTTGATGGCAGCGAGCGCTTGCAAGGTTTTACCAAGACCCATGTCGTCGGCGAGCACGCAGCCAAGCGAAGCATCGCGGCAAAACACTAACCAATCGACACCGCTAACTTGATACGGCCGAAGCAACTCAGCCAAGCTAGGTTCGATATCGGCTTTGGGCAGGCCGGCAAAATCTGCCAACAACGGTCGCAGTTGCGACAGCTCTAGTGGTGGTGGCGTGTTGAGGTCTTCACAGAGTTTGGCGAGATCCGGTAGCGAAAACAGCGGCACTTTGTTGTCACTGCCACGCGTAGCCAAAATATCGGCAACCCGAGCGCCGTGCTTGTCGAGCCACGACATTGGGATTTTGCCCCAGCCGCCACCTTCAAGTGGCACAACATCAACCCTGGCTTGCCATGCGCGCATGACGGAAGCTGCCGATGCACGGCGGCCACCCGAGGAGAATTCGACGCCAAACTTGGTGCCATCGATTTGCACTTCAGCATCGAGAATAATGGTGCGCGCATCGCTTGCCGCGGTGGCATCACGGCGCAGCCAACTGCCGAGTTTGCCGTGTACCGCAAGTGCATCACGGCCATTGAGCGTGATCCGTCGACCAGGTACCAAATTGAGTTCGTCGCGCAGCCGCCAAACTAGATTCTTTTCAGCATCTTCGTCGCGAAATGGCAAGACTCCACCAAGTGGTACCAGTTTGCCACCATCAACGCGGGCCCGTGGTGGATCACCGTAGACCAGCGTTGGAAAGATGTGCAAGGCGTCGCCTTCTTGCACCACGTCGAAGTTCATCCGTGGTTTTTCACGGCCTTTGATCTCCGGCAGTTTTTTTGATTTGATGTCGACCGGGATGCGCGCGGCTAGTGCTGGCAAGGTTTTGCTAATGAGCTCGGAATAGCCATGTGGAGGCACATCAAAAGCCTGCGGCAAGCGCTCTAAATTTGGGCCGGACAGGTCCATGACGCCGATTGGCCGAAGTACCGCCGCCAAACGCACGACGCCGGCGGTGACAATTTCGTGGATGTCAGCGTCAGCAATCAGCCGGACGCGCACACCAAAACGGCCGTCTTCGACGACAGCGCGTGGCAACACGGGCTCGCCGCTGGTGGTGATTTGCACGTTCTTGTAGCGAATATCTTTGGCTTCGGCCAACACTGTAAGCAAGCGATCGAGCGTTGCGCCGGCGATCGGTTTGTTACCAACCGGAATTAGTTTGTCGGCCAGTAAGTCGGCTGCAATCGTGGCGATTTTGGGGCCTGGTTTGCCACTCAGAATCGCAGCGATGGAGGTCTTGAGTTGCTCGGTGCTGCCGTCGCGGGCCACCACCATGCGGGTGACATGCAAGCCGCCTGGCACGGCGTCAATGATGTAGCGCAGGTTGCCGCCAATGTTGCTGCCTTGTGGCATGGCATCTTCGTCGCCATCTTCGCGGGCCTTAGCAAGCGAAAGAATGGCCGCGCACACATGCGCACACACTTCTTCTTTGCTAGTGCAGTCGCATTCCCATTCGCCATGGGCCGGGTTAAGCACTGCCGTGAACGGTGTGGGTTTGCCAGGCACGCGGACCTCGAATTCGAGCTCACCTGCGCCTTTACGTCCACTTACCTTGCCATCACGCGCCAAAGTGACGCCAGTTGACCAGGTTTTGTCCGTTGCGGCTTCGCGTATTTCTGCGCGGAGGCCTTCAATTGATTCGTCGAGAACGCGTGACACCAAAACGTTACGTACCGCGTCTCGACCCCTTGGTGCAAGCTTCGGTAGCGTCCCGTTTTGATGAACTGACCGATGGCATCAGCAACCTGGTGTGTTAGCTTGTACTCGATGGCGTCGCCAGGCACCGATGAGCAGTTGGTTGCTATTATAGCCGCCGGTGACGGAGATCCGGCTGCCGACGCCCTCAGTGAGCTGTATCAACGCTATGGCAACCTGTTGCTTGGGTTAGGAATGCGCATTTTGCGTAACCTGTCGGAAGCCGAGGACGTAGTACATGATGTTTTCCTAGAAGCGTGGAAAAACGCTTCTGGCTATGATCCATCGCGAGCCAGCGTTCGTACATGGTTAACGGTACGTATGCGATCACGAGCGCTCGATGTGATTAAATCTGCTCGCGTGAAGCGCAATGTCGGCGCTGACCCGCTGGTAATGGCAATTGATCCAACAATTTCGATGAAAGACACTCACGCTGAAGCCACCTTGCATCGTGGCCTCGCCGCGTTGTCGCAAGAGCAGCGTTCGGCACTTGAGCTGGCATATTTTGGCGGGCTGTCGTGCGCCGAAATTGCTGAGCATGAAACCATTCCGGTTGGTACCGTCAAGTCTCGAACGGCAAATGCCTTAGTGAAACTGCGGGAGATGTTCGAAGACAAGGGGGCGCAATCGTGAAGCAAGATTTGGACGCCATCATGCAGCAACTCCCGCTGTACGTGCTCGGGCTGCTTGAAAGCGAAGACGCACGAACGATTGAAGCACTGGCTCGTACCAACGCTGCTGTCGCAACTGAAATTGCGGCGCTGACGGCTGCTGCGGCGTCACTTATCATCGATGATTCGGTTGAATCTGCGCCACCTCGGATTGGAGACCGCTTGCGTACCTCGATTGGGCATGGCCGGTTCGAGCGTCATGCTCCACGTATCGCTCGCATTTTCGATGTCGACATGACGCGGGCGCGGGCGCTGCTCGGCAACATTGACCGTCCGGCGCTTTGGGAGCCGATGGTCCCCAACATGACAAGTATAATGTTGCAGCACTTCACCGCCGGTCCAGCTTGTGCTGGCAACGACACAGGTTTTGTCCGTGTGGCTGCTGGTGCGACGTTTCCTTGGCACGGGCATGACGGCGACGAAGTAACCTTGGTACTCGCAGGTAGCAGTCGCGACTACAGCGGCACCATTTTGACGGCCGGCGATGAGTTCGCACTCAATGGTGGATCCGCCCATGAATTTACTGCGTTGGGAGATCAAGACTATATCTACGCCGTGCGCGTAGTAGGTGTACGGTTTGACTTGTCCAAGCCCGACAAACTGTAGATCCGGTATTTTTGGTTCCATGGTGAGGCATTGCTACGAAGTTGCGCGCGCGTAGCTTTCGGCGATTTTTACCTGGTGTTACCATCTAACAATGCGGTCCGAAGTTGGAATGCGTGTGGTGGGCACCATTCGCTCCATTGACCTGCACACAACGACAAAATTTGAAGGCCTGTCGCCACGGCAAATATCGAAGATTGCCCTCGATATTGAGCGCGCCCAAGACGAAGAAGGCCGCGACATCAACATCGAAAACCTAGCGAACATGTTTTTCCAAGGCCCAGCTGAGCTAGTGCCGCGGTTCTCGCAGGGCGAGCGGGTGCAAATCACCACCGCCGACGCGGGCGGAATTCAGATCGCCAGTATTCGCCGCGCGCCGTTATCGTAGGGGGCACAGCGTTGCATGCAACGCTACTTGGAAGTCCAGTCGACAAAGCCGAGTGCGGCGTCTTTGCCGCCGTAAATCGTCAAATCAAACAACTTCTTTTTGCCACCAGCGCCAACTACTTTGGCTTTGTAGTTTCCAGGCGCTAGCGGAAATCGGTTAAACGGGGTTTCTCCAATCTTTTTGTCGTCGAGGAACAGCGTGGCTTTGGGTTCACTGTCCATCGTCAAAAATCCGTAGCGCGACATTGCTTCAATATCTTCGCGCGACATTTGATTTTTTGCGGCATCGATCGGTGGTGGCGGTGGCGGCGGCGCATCGACGACGATGGCATTTTCGATGATGGCTTGCGGCTTATCGGATTTGCTGAGCACTAACACTGCGGCAATGGCTATGCCGGCCACCCCCGCGAGGATCGCTAGGTTTCGGATGGTGCGATTGCGCGACGAGCGCAGCAGCTTGGCTGGATCGTCCATGCCTAACGAAAACGCCGGTGAGTTTGGTGCTGCGAGCGGCATCGCGAAACCATCGGATAACATCGCGCCGCTGGCGACTGGCGCACCTTGCCGATAGGCCGCCATGATCGGCGCAGTATTGGCGGTGCCTAACATCATGTCGGTGGGAATCGCATTGGGTTGGCTAGGTCGCTCAAACGGCACCACGGGTGCAGTGCCGGCACGCCCCGTCGGTGCGCTGACAATCATCGACGGCACCCCAATTCCGATGCTGTCGCGTTTGCTGCGTTGCGCATTGGGGAGCTCGCCTTCACGGCTGACCAGCGGTATTGCCGGCGCACTCGGCGCGCGATGGCCCGCCGTGTTGCCTGCCGGGCTTACAGGTGAGTTGGCTGGTACGGCCGAATCGTCGTCGGCAGCGCGTAAAATTTCATCGTGGGCCGCGAGTTCGTCACCGAAATCTTGCGATAAAAACACTGCTAGATCGGTGGTTGTCGCCGGTCCGCCAAGGTTCATCATGGCACCGCGAATAGCGTCGCCAAATTGTTTGGCCGTGGCAAAGCGCCCTGCCGGATCGCGGGCCAGGGCTTGCAACAACACGGAACGCAAGCCGAGTGGTAAGTCGGGCCGACGCTGCATAATGTCGGGAATCGGCTCTTCGCTGATCGCTTTGAACGTCATGAAGTCCGAGTCGCGATGGAACAACCGCTTGATTGTTAGTAGCTCGTACATCACGGTGCCCAGCGCAAAAATATCACTGCGGCGATCCAGGGATTTGCCCATGATCTGTTCCGGTGACATGTACGCGTTTTTGCCTTTGACCGTGCCGGTGCGGGTCTTGGCGTTGGTGTTGGTTGCTTTGGCGATGCCGAAGTCGAGCAGTTTGACCAAGCCACCGTCGACGATCATGATGTTCGGTGGCGAAACATCGCGATGCACGACGTTGAGTAAATTACCGCTAGCGTCGCGCAATTCGTGGGCGTGATGCAGGCCTTCACAGGCAGCGCAAATAATGCCGGCGACAACGCGCAGGTCAAGCAACTTGTTTTGTTTCGACAGTCGCGTCATGACCCGCGACAGCGGCACGCCATGCAGATACTCCATGGCGATAAACCACGAGCCGGCGTGGTGGCCCAACGCATGAACCCGACAGACGTTGGGATGAATTAGCTTGGAAGCTAAATCGGCTTCGTCGCGGAACATCGTGACGAAATGTTCGTCTTCGGCCAAGTGCGGCAAAATCCGCTTGAGCACCAGCAACTTGCCGTCGGGGTGGCCGGCTGGGCGGGCTAAAAAAATCTCAGCCATACCGCCGGTCGCAAGCTTTGCGATTAGCTCGTACTGCCCAAAATCTCTAGCATCGCGGGGCACCAAGATGCCCGCTGGAATAGTCACGACCCTAGTATAACCCTAGGTTTAGCCTGGGGTTAAGAGGCTGATGGCGGTCGCTGTGAGAAATCTTGCAGGGGCCACGGCCGAGCAATTGTCACGCCTGTGTCATGACCGGGTGGATTTGTCAGCTAACGAGGTGCGGCGAGCGGTCGCAACGCGGCTACTCGCGCGACTTGTCATTGTATTTAACTATCTGAAATTAATTATCTAATTCAAAGATTATCGATAGACCCGCAAGTTCTTTGGACCACGAAAAGTGTGACCTAAGATGACATTGCGTCAGGCCCAAGGTGGCGTAGGTTCGCAGCGTATGGAAGTAGCACCTTCTACCCGTGTTCAGCCCAATGTGCCGCCGATCTCCTTGGCGCAACCCGATGGCTCGCAGGCAACGGCCGACATTGCTGAGCCGAGTGCAGCGCCGTTTACCCGCGTTATTGTAAACGACAAGATTCGCTGGCGTGAAAACCTACCGTTTTGGAGTGTTCATGTTGCTGCGGTAGTCGGCGCAATGTGGGTCGGCTGGAGTTGGCAAGCTGCAGCGTGGTTGGGGGGCAGTTACTTCGTCCGCATGTTTACCGTCACCGGAATTTACCATCGGTATTTTTCGCATCGGACATTTAAGACTAGTCGTGTGGCACAATTTTTGTTTGCGTTGGTCGGCGTGACGGCAGTGCAAAAAGGCCCATTGTGGTGGGCGTCGCATCATCGTCGCCATCATAAGCACTCGGACACACCTGAGGATATTCACTCGCCACGGCAACGCGGCTTTTGGTGGTCACACATGTTTTGGATTTTAGCCGAGCGCTACAAACACGCTGACTACGCCAACATTAAGGATTTTTCCAAGTACCCAGAAATTCGGTTTCTCGACAAGTACGAACAATGGATCGTCGTGGCAGCGGCCGGTGTGGTGTTTTTAGTGGGTGGCGCCACCGGTTTGTTCTGGGGCTTTTTTGTTGCCACCGTGTTGGTCTGGCACGGCACGTTCACGATTAATTCGTTAACCCATGTTTGGGGTAAAACTCGCTACGCAACCGGCGACGATTCACGCAACAATGTGTGGCTGGCGCTTATCACCATGGGTGAAGGTTGGCACAACAATCATCATTATTATCAACGCTCGGCACGGCAGGGATTTTTCTGGTGGGAAATTGATATATCGTTTTACATTCTCAAAACCCTAGAGGCGTTTCGGATCGTTTGGGATGTCGAAGGTGTACCGGCGCATATTCGCGATGCCAAGGCGTCACCACAGCGCGAACGCGTGGCCGCAGCCCGCGCCGCCAAGGCCGCGGCGGTTGCCGTGGTCTTGCCACCACCTCAGTAGTCTTGCCTAGGAGGCTGGTGTTAAACGGTTGCGGAGCCCATCTGCGGCGTTGTCTACAACAGGGCTATGCCCTCTTCCTCGGCTTTGCCGATGAATTCACCCGCGCTTCCGGTCTCACATACATGAGTATGGTCCGGTTCGCACTCCGCCTTGCAGCTGGACTTCCTCACTCGTTTAACACCAGACTCCTAGCTGGTTACTGCACAAATGGCGAAACCGCATCACGTGCTGTAGCCGCGTCGAGCAGGACTTGCATTTTTGCGACGACTTCGGGCCGGGCCGCCGCGAGGTTAGTTAGCTCGGATGGATCATCGCGATAGTGATAGAGTTCGAGCGCATTGCCGCGTTGATACAGTTTCCATGGGCCTTGCAGCACTGCGCGTTGGCCGCCTGGACTTGACCGATCGCGAATCATCGCCGCAAAAGCATAGCCGCCGAAAAAATCGGATTCGCGACGACGCTGGGCCAGATCAGCGAGTGAACGACCGTCGATGTCGTTGCTGGTTGGCGGTACAAAACCCGCAAGTTCGAGAATGGTCGGCAACAGATCGGTGCCACTTACGGGTTCGCCGATGCGAATCGCTGGTAGCCCTGGTCC
>JAYWHS010000819.1:0-9061 GCA_043777635.1 Kofleriaceae bacterium
GCATGGCCGAAACTATTGGCTAAGCGCTTGAGATCATGACAAGTCGGTAAACGCGACGGCCTGGCCCGACGGCTACCTCAGTAGCCATGGCTGATCAATTCGTTGGCTTGTGGGGCCACTGCACCTGGCTCAAGCCGGCGCTGGGGGGTGGGACTAGTTTCCCTGGACACCGGACTAGCCATGGTGATCCTGTCGCCATGAAACAAAAAGGCAAAGCACAGTAATTGCTTACATTTTTCCAGCGAATCGATCGGCATCAATACTGCTAATGGTCCTGGGTATGAAACTCCCAGTCTTCATGCTTGCAGTCCCAGGTCTGTTTGCGCTCGTCGCTAGCAGTTGTGGCAGCGAGTCGGCAAGTGACGACGACTACCATGATGAAGCCAGCATGTCGGCGTTATTTGAAGATGCCTACAATCAAACCACCGAAGGCAAGTCCGACGATACCGGTTGCTCGGGTGTCCGGGTTCCGGACCAACGCAATTTTGCCAAACGAGTGGTTTTAACGTTTGACGATGGGCCAAATCCTGCAACCACGCCAAAAGTTTTGGCCACGTTGCGCCGGCACAATGCGCCCGCAACCTTCTTCATCAACGGCATGCGGGTTAGCAACGATGCTACCCGAGCGCTGGCCAAAGAAATCGCAGCCGATCCCAACATGATTTTGGCTAATCATAGCCAGCACCACAACAATCTCGGCAAAGTTACCGCCGACAACGTTGAACGTGAGTTCGCTGCCACCGATGCCTTGATTCGGGCCGCTGGTGAAACCCCTCGTTTTTTTCGCTTTCCATTTGGCGCTGCAAATTGTGCAGGGGCGCAAGTTATTCGTGATCATGGCCAAGTTACCACCGGCTGGCATATCGATAGCGCTGATTGGTGTTTTGCGGCCGGCCAAGGAGTGTGCAAACCAGCGACCTTCAAGTACGTGCCCGACAATATGCGCAATGATATGAAGGCGTACATCATGTCGCAAGTGCGCGCTGGTGGCGGTGGCATTTTGTTGATGCACGATATCCACGCATCAAGCGCTAATGCGCTCGACGGCATTCTGACTGCGCTCGAAGGCGAAGGCTTTACGTTTGCGCGACTCGACGACAAAACGATGCTGCCGCGCCTCAACGGCGTTGCTAGCACGCCTAGTAAATTTATCGGTGATACATGCGTGACTAACACCGATTGCAAGTTCACCGTTGGTACGCAAACCGGACGTTGTCATGCCGCTGGCTTTTGCACGGTTGCATGTGCGGGCACCTGCCCTGATGCTGCTGGTAAAGCACCGACGTTTTGTATCGCCGACGGCGACCGTGACGCCGGCATCTGTGCCAGCAAGGCCGCGATCCAAAACAATCAATGCACGGTGCTAGCCGGTACCCGCAAGCAACTCGAAGAACGCTACCTTGGAATATCGCCGGCATTGCCAGCCGAAGCGCTGGTTTGCGCTCCGCTACCGACGCAACTCGGTGGCACGCCAACCGTGACGCGCTAGTAGGTACGAGCACGCGCCGCAGCCATCAAATAGCGCAGCGTGACCGATACCCCACAACTATCCTTGATCGTTTCCTATTGAACACTTTCCGCCGCTACATTGCGACAAGTGAAGAAACGGACAGAAAAAGCGACCATCGATGATCGCCGCGATAGTCGCGCCACTAAACGCAATCTGCCGCCTGTCACCAGTGCCCAAGATCCGCCGCGCGCTGCGACCGACACCATTCCCCAGACCCGCTTCGCCCGGGGTGAGTACAGCATGACGTTGTACAAAGGTGGCAATGACAAGTTACCGGAGGTTGCGCCGGCCAAGCGTACCGCAGCAGGATCGCAACCCGGACTGCGGCGACCAACCACCGAAGCCCCAGCGATTCTTGCCAACATCCGCATCACGTCGATCAATAGCCGCCAAGTAAAATTGACGGTGAATGACCAGCCGATGATCCTGGGAGCCGAAGAAGCGCTGGCATTGGCGCATCGTATTATCGCAGTGCTGGGCAAGTAGCCTCAGCGCAGGTGCGGCCCGGCGTCTCGTACGCTCGCCTTGCGGCTTAGACCCAGCCGGCCAAGCCCATCATCAAGATGATGATGCCCACGATACTTTCGCCAGCGATGAGGCCTGAAGCCACTGGAACTACCGCGCTGTCGCGTTTAAAGCGACGCAAGACTTCCGCTACCGCAGCGCCTAAGAACATCGCAATCGAATTCGCGCCTGGTATCACCATCGCAATACCGACCCCGTTGGCTGACGGCAAATATGCACGGATGTGTTTCGGCGAAAACTTTTCAGCCAAAGTGAGCGCGATGCCAAGGCCCAAGCCCAGCCAAATCGCCTTAATCACCGACGGATGCAAGGCGCCAATACCGTTGGAAAACGCAACCGAAACGCCCTTCCAGACCGTACAAGACGGAGCTGGCCAAAGTTCGCTGCCCAACATCGAGGGGTCCGGAATGATCAACGCAAACGCTGGCGCAACAAACGCTGCACCGACGGCAACACCAATAAGTTGCGCGTACAGTTGATGCCGAGGCTTCGCGCCCAACAGCCAACCGGTTTTGAGCGTGGTCAGCAAATCGGCAGCGTGCAGACCGATGCCGCCAGTGACGTTGGCCGACATAATATTGCCGGTCAGATTCCCTGGCGTCATCACACCAAACATCATTTGAGTTACCGGGCCTAAAGCTTTGGTCGGTGTGACATCGGTCTCGCCGGTAACCCGCGATGCAATGAAGCCCATGATCACCGATAGCGGCACTGCCACGAGCGCGGCCCATACCGGAATATTAAACAGCAGCGCCATCAACAGCACCACGATAGGTGAGAGCAACATGAAGCCAATCGGAAACCAAACTTCCGGCACTTCAACTGCGCTGATGTCGTCGGCAACCGTGGATTTTCGGCCCAACTTGGTAAGCCCCGATATCGCGCGACCCAAACTTTTGTAGTCCAACGCAAACGAAGTTAAGCCAGCGCCAACCAGCATGGCGGCACCCGGCCACAGGGTCCATGCGACGATTTCTTTGTAGCTGACACCTTTGATCAGGCCACGTTCCATCAACGCCGGTGCCAAGACAGCGTAGGTCAACACACCACTTAGCAACATCGACCAGCCAGTTCGAAAGCTCATTAACGCGCCGGCACCAAGCAGCACAACTTCGGTCTTGAGATAGAGCGTCCATTTGAGCAACGACACGCCAGCGATCGAAAACGGTAAGGTCAGTTCATGCGGCAAGATATGGAACTGGTCGCGCAGTAGCGAAACCAATCCACCGAAACCAGCGGCGATGCCCAACCATAAGCCGGCTTTATTTTTGCTGTCGGTGGCATGAATCGACCGCAAGGTTTCTGCGGTGGCTGTGCCGGTCGGAAACGCCAGCTCTTCACGGTTAATTAGCTGCCGTTTGATCGGAATCGCTGCGAATACCCCCATCGCTGCAATCACGCCAAACCAGACGATCATTCCGAGGGTGCTTGGCATAACACCAATGGTTGGAGTCGCGGTGATCATCATCAACAAGGCGCCGTACGCGGCCATGTTGCCACCGCCGGTCATGAACCCTGCGCCGGAGGCAACTGTGGTCAACGCATTGTTTTCCAGCATGCCCAACGGCCGCGTGGTTAAGCCAACGTTTTGCAAACCTTTGAATGTAGCCAAGCCCAAAATACACGCGGTCAGCGTCACACCTAAACTCCAGCCAGTTTTGAAGAACACATAAATGTTCGACAAACACATCACCATACCGATCAACGCACCCGCGATACCGGCGCGCAGCGTTAGGTTCGGCTCGTTGGGCTGATAGGTCTGTGTAAGCCAAATGGCTTCTTTGTCAATTGGGACGTCAGGCGACAATCTGTCGTTAACAACCGATGCCGTAGGGAACTCAGAACCTTGATCACTCACCACGAAAACCTAACGCAATTCGCGGCTCAGCATATCGGCGTAACGACGAATCTTGACAAACTCCATCACTAACATGCTCATTGCACGGCTTTGTGTTCGATCAATTCGCCGGGTTTGCGAGGCGATTGCGGATCAGCCGGATGGCACGCAAACGTCGCAGCGTATTGACTGTGGCGCATCATCACGCCGTCATCGCGGCACATTTGCAACTGCATGTATGAGTAGATTTGTTTCGCGGATGAACTTTCCATCGACCAAGTGTTGCCAGCGGCATCAGCGACTGAACACACAATCCGATGGTTACTTGAACTGGACAGCGATCCTCCCGAACCGCCACCGTCGCAAATTCGGCCATCGTAACGCTGCGTCGCTTCGCCGCGCAGCGTGATCAAGCCTTTGCTGTTGGTAGTCAACGCAATATCAACCTGCGTCAGCTCAACACCGAGCCGCACCTGAATGATCTGTTGATGTTTTTCGTTGGGCGCTTTTTCGCCGGTCACCACAACCTTCATTGCGTAATCACCAACCGGCATGTACTGGTAGTACAAAACATCGCCAGCACGATAAACATAGACGCCACCTTTGAGCCCGCCCACACAATGCGCCGGCCAGCGATAGCAGTCGGCACTATCAACAAACGGTGTACTTGGCGTGAAGGTGACTTCGATGATGAGCCCAGCTGGCACAACCTGCAGCGCAGCAAGTACGGGTGTTACGATTGGTGCGTGTGTCGGCGCTGGCCCCCGTTCTGGCGTCGGTAGTTGCGCCACCGTGACGACGTGCGGCGCTGGCGGTGTAACCGTGCATGCACCAGGCAACGTACCGGCCCACAACAATAACGAGCATAAGAACGACCGTGGCGGCTGTGGAGACATCGCTCGCAACGTACCACTACTCATTGTCGGCCGATCCGCGATCCAGAACAAACTCGCGAGGAACGAGTGATGTTTACGCCTTCTTACGTTTTGAGAGTTCGACGACGCTGCAAAATGCAGTTTCACTATTTCGTTGGCCACTGCCAACGCCGATTTCATTTATGTGCGTATCACGTCGTGGGTAACTTGCGAGTATGTACGCGGCCGTTGAATCACGCTATGCCGCTACCGTGCATGATGAGTCGCGACCCGCTGCAAATAGGTTTGTGCACTCGGCCGTGACCACTGCGCGTGCGCGTAGGTCGCAAGATGCGCTGGGACCAGATCGCCGTTGCCCACCAGCCGCATCAGCGCGAGGCCTAAATCAGCATCTGCAATGCACCACTGCGCAAACATTGACAGCGCACCTGGCTGCACCAAGCGACCAGCGATGCGCAGTAACTCGGCTGCGTCGGCTGCGCCTTCGATTGAAAGCGGCGCTGTCGCCAGCGCGGAAGTTGGCCGAATCGACCCCAAAATCGTCGAAGTTGGCCGTTCTTGGCGCAGCGCAAACAAACTGGTTCGCAGCATCGACATGATTTGCCGAGCGCGCGCGCGTTGCTCAAGATTCGCTGGAAATATTCGCGGATGGTCAGGCGTCGGAAACGTCTCAGCCAAATATTCCGAGATCGCTAACGACTCAGAAATCCACACATCACCGTGCACCAACATCGGCACGCGCCCAAGCACGGCGTGGGCCTCGAACTCAACCCGTTGCGCAGGCGGAATCGGCAACGGCACCAGTTCGAGCCGGTACGGCACTTGCTTTTCAGCCAACGCCACCATCGCGTGAAACACCCACGGACTGACCCAGCTCGACTCGCCATACAACGTCAGATTGAACATGCTGCATAGTGCCTCAAGCCAAGGCATCGCGGTAACCGTACGATAGCGTGTTCATCACAATGCGCTACGCTACAGGCATGACTGCGCGCATCACCAAAGATGAAGTCGAGAAACTCAGTCGCGGCCTGCCGACTCGAAGCAAAGCCGGCAGCCGCACGGTTGGCCACCGGCTCACCGCCAAAGAACGGGTGCTTTTTGAAGCCGCCAAGCGGCAAGGTTTTTTGAAAATTCCAGCCGTTGGACTTCGCGAAAACGTGATCAACGTTTACCGCAAATGGTGCGAAGCGGCCAACCTGTCGTGCGACATCCGCGTCGCATCAACGGCAACTTCAGCACGCAATCCTGACGAACCCGCTTGCGGTTGATAGGCGGCGCAGAGATAACCAGTTATGGGACGAAAAACTGCCGTGGATCCAGCCGCCGCGACATTAGAAATCTGTGCAGCGATGGCCCATGTTGCCGCATTGTCGCGTACGCAAATGGCCAAATATCGCGCTGTGCTGCCAACCATTGCCGCCGACTTGCAGGCGCAGGGGTTTGAAGTTGCAGCCGTGGTCCGGGTGCCCCTAGAGCGCCAACTCGCAGCGACCCTGGCAGCCGCACCTTGCGGGCTCAGCGCGGCTCAGCTTGGTAAAGCTGTCGTCGGTGGCAGCGCCGCAGAAGCGAAGCGAGCCTTGACCAATATGGTGCGTAACGGCGACGCCATCGAAGTGGAACATCTTGACAGTCGAGTATTCATAACAGCGACACAACGCTGCGATGCGTGGCTCGATGCCGCAGCACAAGTAGAATACGGCAAAACGCTAGCCCGTGAATTGCGCCGAATCAAACAAGCAGGCAAGAGCAAACTCGGCACCAGCGCACCCAAACCGTTTTTTGTGATTGGCTGGCAGCCACAGCTCCGTGCTTCAGAGGAGCTTGATACCACCGCAGCGGTTGCCTCAGCCTTGCGCACCCTCGCCACCTACGTGCAAGGGCACCATAGCCCTATTCATGTGCCGCCGCTGCTGCGCAGCCTAGGCGTGCCGCAAGTAATCGCGCAGAGCGCACTCTTGGCTGGCGCGCGCGCCGGCCTGTTTGACCTTGAACCCGAATCAGGCATGGCTCGTTTAGCCACCGATGACGCAGCGTGGTGCCCGATCGGGCCAGGCCAAACTCGGTTATCATGGCTGATGCCGAAAGCACCGCGATGAGCGAGCTCCAAACCCAGGCGTACGCAACTGATTTTTTTGATGTGCGCTCACTTAATGAACACATCAGCGCCCAACTTGAAGCGCGCATCGACGATGTTCAACGTGATGCGTTGCACGGTCAAACCTCGCCGAGCCGAGCCATGGTGGTGCTTGGTGCGGCTGGCGGCGGCAAGACCCATCTGTTTGCTCGACTGCGACGGCATTGCGGTCCCCATGCTACGTTGGTCTTGTTGCGGCCGTATTTTGGCGCGGTGCTTACGCCGCGTCATGTATTAACAGCCTGCATCGATCATATATGCGCTGGCCCCACCGGCGACACCGACATCGCCGCTTCGCAACTCGCGCTAGTTGCAGCGCACTGGCTAGCCGATGAACAAACGCGCGCATATCCGGCCATGGTGCTCGACGATCTAGCTCAAGATGACGCATCCGAACGTAGCGCGCGCATCACCCGTGGCATCACCAGTGTGCTCGCCCAATTGCCCAGGAGCATGGCCGCTGCGCACATTGTGCAATCGTTGCTGACCGTCGCTGGCACCAGTCCCCCGCCCTATGAAATGTTGGCTTGGCTCGCTGGCCGAGATCAAGGCTCCGATCAAGCGCCACTAAGCGAGGCCGACGTAATGCAAACCTTGCAAATCCTCGCCGTGATGGCTGCGCCGGTTGCGCCTTTAGTGATCGTATTTGACCAATTGGAGAACCTCGCCAGTAGCGATGGCACGCGCGTCGTGGCCTATGGCTCCGTGGTGTCCGAGCTAATTGATGTCGTACCCAACCTCACGATCGTGCAACTGGCACTCACCAGCGAATGGCGTCAATTCATCGAGCCAAACCTCAGCTTGCCACATCGCACGCGGGTAGCGACCAACGTGACGCATCTAGCAACGCCGAGCCGCGAGCAACGCTTAGCACTGCTTGCCGCCTGGCACGAGCAAGCATTTGATGGTCAGCAACGACCTGAATTTCCTACGCCATTAAGCGCGCAGCAATTAGATGACCTCTTGGATGCGCCAGGTATGACGCCGCGATTGCTCATGGTGGCGTTGCAACATGCACGAGATGGCCACACCCAGGCGCCGCACTTGTTGGCGACGGATCGGTCGGAGCTGGCGTCGGCAGGACCTTCGTCTGCTACGACGGCGACAACAAGCACCGCGAGTACGCTACGCCAACACCAGCATGCCAACAATGCAGCGATGGCCGTCACCCAGCAATCACCGTGGGCCCGCGAGTGTGAGCGCGCCGCGACTAAATTACGGCGGCTAACGCGTGCTCAACAACCGGTTGACGCCATCGAAGTTGCCGAAGCTCTCGCTGCTGGCTTGTCGTACCTGCCGCACACCAGCGTCGATATTTTGACTGAGCGCGCAACACTACAAGTCGTGGTTACCGGCGCTGGTCACGTTGTCCGTTTCATTATCATCAACGGTTTGCATCACTCATCGGCAACCGCAGCGTTGGCAAAAGCCACTGAGCTGGCAGCAATCGACAAAGTTGTATTGGTCCGTGAAACTCGATGTCCATTGCCAGCTTCGTGGGAGGCGATTGCGGATCGCCGCGCCGCCTTTGAACGCCTCGCCAACGCGCGCTGGCTGTGGATTTCCGACGACGATATGCGCAATATCTTAGCCCTATCATCGGCCCATAGCCTAGTCCGCGCGAAACGATGGGAAGCTGCCGACGGCGCACGGCTTACCGAAACTGATTTGCGTTCGGTGTTGCGACAAGAAGCCAGGCCCACCAGCTGGTCAGCCATCAGCCACGCCGAACGCTGCATGGCCGACGTGCCGCATGCACCCGAGCCGGCCCAGCGTCATCGTAAAACCAGTAAGCGTGAGGTGACGCGCGAACTCGCGCCAGTACCGACTGCGCCAACGCCGACTTTGCCAGTGACATCACCCGTTTTGCAATCGACCAACGTTTCATCACCATTATTGCCAAATTCAAGTGTACCGGCCCTCGCCGCACCGCAAAATTTACGACAATGGCTTGCCACCGGTAGAGAATTGGCGCGTGGCACGTTCGCTGCGTATCGTGCAAAAATAGTGGATGCCCGGCGTAAAAAATAGTGTGCTTGAAGTGCAGCGCGGTTGCGTTTTTCAGTCCCGAATCCGGCGAATGAGCGCCATGTGAAATTGGCCACGAGCGCGCGCAGGCGTGATCACCACAGTCACATGTTGTTCGCCTTTCGCGAACCGAAAAACAAAATCAAACG
>JAYWHS010000820.1:0-2664 GCA_043777635.1 Kofleriaceae bacterium
GAACGCAGCCGTTGGGCTGCTGAGTACGGGCCAGCGCTTCTGTCTTCGCTTTCACACGGGTTCTGTGCTCGAAGGGGTTTGTCGGAAACTTCTAGTTGAAATGTGAGCGTGTAGGATTTTGTGAATCCACGATCTCGACCTGTGGCCCGATATTTGTGTTGCCGTGCGGGTCGACAAGACGCGGTTAAAAGCGTGGCTACAAACCGCGCAAGTGCAAACCTCGACGAGTACGCGGCCGTTGGCCTCGGTGCCGCTTTGCGGTCGCTGCGTCAAGACGGCAATCGGTCCTACACGCGCGGCGCTAGGCTCGCGATATAGTGTGGCGTTGGCGATCAAAGCCGTCGTCGATAAAAATGCGCATCAGTTGCCGCGCGCGCGCCAAGTCGCGATTGCCGCCGAGTGCGGTTTTGCGGTGACAACCCAAACACTATGGGAATTTGGTATATCGCGCTGCTGGCTCGGAACGTCGATGCGTTGCAAGCCGACTTGTCGTCGCGCTTTAATCGATATCGATCAACCCGCGTGGCCGCGCCAATTGTGTGTAATGCAGCGATCGCGCACAGCAGCGGCCCGCGTGATGCACCAGGCGAGAGCGGCCGAAGCCATTGCGCTTCGCGGTCTTTGGGAAATGTTGACGTCCGCCGCCGCTGCGAAGTTGCCGCGCAGCCTACTTGTCGGTTTGAGGCAACGCGGAACCGTGGCGCACGCGCACGCCGAGGCATCAACGCTCAGGCGCCGGCTTTACTTCCCAGCGCTACACGCAATGGCTCCGGCATACGTTTTGCAATCTTGTATTGCATAATGACCAATTCAACACGTTTGATTCCTATCTTAGGCTTTGTCATGTCCGCAATGTTGTTCGGTTGCGCAGGTACGCCCCCCGCATCGACAACTACAACCCGTACCCAAACCTCAACGACAAAAGCGGACGGCAACAATACCAGCACCGACACCACCGATAAAACCACGACCAATCCAGACGGTTCGACTACAACGAAAAAGAGCGAAACCACGACTACGTCAGTGCCGGCACCCGCACAGACCGAACCTAAGTGAAAAATTAGGCGGCGCGCACGCTCCGTGGCCAGCCACGTTGTTAGCTGCGTTCTGTCGTCGTCGATTTCGTCACGCTTTTTCACCTTCAATCACGGCTGATCTGGCTCACCTCCGAAATCATCACTCCACGTTCCGACTTCATCCTGATGAATTTCTGCGTTTGGATGTCTTAGGCTTCAACTTGCCTCGCATCCCCAAAGTGGCGTTTTATGGGAAGACTTCGCTCTGGAAACCGTGTTGAGGCTCGCAGCGCCGCAGCCTAGCCTTTCGGGGCGACCTGCGAAGGTGCTGAACTCGATTTGATGTTCCAAGCCAGGGCAAACGCAGGGAGTGAATTCAAGCGTGTCGATGCGCCTAAGCGAACCAAGTCGATAAAAATTGCGAAACACGACCTTGGACTTGAGTGTACGATTCTGGATCTGCTCACGCTTCGATGCAGACGCCGCACCGATAAACGGTGCCTGCGGATCTAGAAACTCTTGGATCAACGAAGACAACGTTGGTTAGACAGCTTACATGTTGATGGCGATGAAAAAATCTCAGTTCAAACGCATCGCGACTGAAAATGAATTTCTACAACTGCTTAAAGGTCACAAGCTGTATCGCGCCAAAGACGTAACGTTTGAAGGCCTCGGCGATGGCAATATGTACGTCTACACCGGTGACGATTTCGAGCCCGATCTAGAATTGCTCGAAGATCTTGAACCATCTGGCCTGCTGATCGTCGGCAGTGTGCAAACGCAGCTGCTTCGCATCAGCGACATCCTGGTCGATTTTGGCGTGTTCTGTATCACAGGTGACGTGAACTGCGACGACATGCTGTACATGACCGAGTCGACCGCGGTCGTCATCGGCGGAACGCTCAATATTGAAAACATCTTTTACGCTGATTGCGGCAACTCGGTGCTGCACGTTAACGCCAAGGTGCGTGCCAAACTGTTTTACAATTCGCAATGCACAATTGAAGTTGGTGGCAAGCAAGACACCGCCTTCGATGATTCGATCTCTGTGAAGCAACTAGCAACCTTGGGCATCGCCGCGAAAAATGAAGGCGCGATCAACGCAGCGGTACGTGCATATTTTGACAAGTATGGCAGCAGCGACGATTAAGGTTTCTCGGTCGCGACCAGCGAAGCTGCCCAATGTTGCGCTAAAAGGCGCAGCTCAAAGCGAGCCCCACGGTGGGCCACTGTGCATTGTTGCGCAGCACCGGCCTAACCCTTGCTCGATCGTTTTGCGCGACGGTGATGTTGTGATGGCAGAGCAATCAAGTTGCAGGTGGCGGTCGGGTAACGAGCGCCATGGAGTGGCCTCGATCGCGCTCGCAACTACACCGCAGGTAGCGAACCTCTAGAAGAAGTTTCCGACGAGAAAATCGCAGCGCCGCTCACTCGACGATCACGCGATATCCAGCCGAACGGCCAAAGGTTTCTGGCGCGTACATTTCTTCGGCGCGCGCGGGTGCTGTGAAGAAGGTGCCAGGCGTGGTGGCGCGCACCGAATAGCCAAAGTGATGCTTGCCAGCGTGGAGCTGAGGGGCAAATGCTTCGCTTCGCTCATCGCGGAAATTGGTGGCACGCCATTCCCAGCCATTGTTGGTCGGCGCGG
>JAYWHS010000821.1:0-2663 GCA_043777635.1 Kofleriaceae bacterium
ACCGGTGCCAATCTTGTTGGTCACGTTGACCTTCCTCGGCTACGCGATGGCGGTGTGGCTGGTCAGTTTTTTAGTTTTTGGACGGTGCCGTACCCTGAGCGTGGCTGCAATCGCGGCGTGCATACTCAACTCGACGCCATCGACGCTGCGATCGCAAAAAATTCCGACCAACTCACCTGGTGCCGCACCGGGGCGGATGTCCGCGCCGCCAAAGCACGAGGCCAAATCGCCGCCTTCGGTGGCATCGAAGGTGGCCAAGCGTTGGAAAGCGACCTCGCTTCGCTTGAACCGTTTTCGCGGCGCGGCGTGCGCTATCTTGGCTTGTTGCATTTTTCGGCCAACGCGATCGGCAAACCTGCGAAGGGTCGTGGTGCCGATGCCAGCGTCGGGTTGTCAAGCTTTGGTCGCGATGTGGTGCGCGAATGTGATCGCACTGGCATCATCGTCGATTTAGCTCACATCAATCGTCGCGGCTTTTTTGATGCCTTGGAACTAGCGACTCAACCGGTCATGGTTTCGCACACCGGCGTTACCGGCGTGCATCCACACTGGCGCAATATCGACGACGAACAGTTGCGTGCGGTCGGCAACAACGGCGGTGCGGTTGGGATTATTTTTGCTCGGAAATTTCTCGGCGGCGCTTCGATCGATGCCGTGGTTGATCACATTTTGCACATCATCAATGTTGCCGGCGATGACGTGCCGGCCTTGGGTTCCGATTTCGATGGCTTTGTAGTGCCACCCACCGGGCTCGAAGATGTCGCTGCGTTGCCTAACCTCACGGTTGCGCTGTCGCGTCGCGGTGTTGTGCCCCGGGTGTTGGAGAAAATCCTCGGCGATAACGTGATGCGTGTACTCGATGCTGTGCCAGCGTTTGGAAAACTTTCATGAAACCGCCATGTTTGCCGATGAACCGTGGCGTGCGGTGGGCGCTGGTGTTGTTAGTCGCCGCCTGCGGCAATCGCAGCGCTTCGACTACGAAGGACAAATCCAAGGTATCCAGCACCGATAAAGGCAGCAACGCTAGTGGCAGCAATGCGCTTGGGCTCACTCCGCCGATGACGCAGCCTTTGCCGGGTACCGATATTATTCTGCCGATATTACCGCCTGCGCCGCCGGTGCCAACCGTACCGCAGGGTTTGCCCGACCGCCCAGCGTCGGCAACGGCAGTAACCGCGGCCGGCATTGCACTCGGCGAACTGCTGTTTTTTGATCCAAGGCTATCGCAGAGCGGTAAAACTTCCTGCGCTTCTTGTCACGATCCAGCGCTTGCGTTTGGAGGCAACGATCGTGCAACCGCTGCCGATGGTCGGCCCAATGCACGGCGCACGCCGTCGCTGCAAAATCTGGCCTGGCAAAGCACCTTTGCCTGGGATGGTCGCTACAACGATTTGTCGGCACATCTGGTCCCACATATCCGTGGCCAGCTTGGTGACGATGCTGCCACGGCGGTCACGCGGCTCGCGGCGATACCGGTATACCAAGCGCACTTTGCACGGGCGTTTGCGGTTGCTGGCGTCGCTGCACCGTCGGCAACATTCGCCGTCACCGGCGATAATGCGGTTAACGCGTTAGCGCAATATGTCACCACGCGCTACAGCGGTGGTTCAGCCTGGGACCAGCTTGAACGTATCGCCGCCCCGGCCACCGGGCCGTCGTTGCAGGCAGGCTATTCGCTGTTCACTGGTGCTGCGGGCTGCGCCACCTGTCATGTGCCGCCGTTGTACACGGACCATCAATTTCATCGAATTGGCCTCATCGCTAGCCCCGACCAAGGTCGCGGTAAAGTGGATGCCACCCAGCAAGGTGCGTTTCGTACGCCGAGTTTACGAACGCTGCGCCAGCGCACGGGTTTCTTTCATGACGCCAGCGCCGGCACGCTGGATGCAGCGATCGACTGGCATCTCGACGGTGGCCGTGGCCAAAAAGCTGATCCTTCGATTATTGATCCCGCGTTGATCAAAGTTGCGCTGAGTTCCGAACAGCGCCAAGCGTTGGGTGCATTTGTACGTGCCCTCGACGGTACGCAGCCGTTGGCGGTAGCGCCGCAGCTGCCGTAACAAACCCTATGTCAATTTTCACGTCAGCCATGGCCCAGGTCGCGTCGCGTCGCCAAGATGCAGCGTTGGCGTTGGGCGGCGTACAGTTGCGGACGTTGCACCATGTGGTGCGACGCGCCAGCGGCGTCACGCTGGCATCGATGGGCCGCGATGCCCAGCGTGTCGATTTTGTGCAGCGCCCGCGTGCATCGGTGCCGTTGCTCGGCATTCACGGTTTTGGCGGCGACAAAGAAACCTGGTTATTGATGGGCGCGTTGCTGCCGCGCCGGCTGGCCATGTACTTCCTCGATCTGCCGGGCCATGGCACCTCGGCCATGCCGTCGACGCCGGCCTCGATTCGCGGCCACGCCGAAGCTGTCATCCGGCTGATGGATCACGCCGGCCTTGACCGCGCGATCATCTGCGGCAACTCGATGGGTGGTGGCGTTGCGTTGCGCTTGGCCACCGACTGGCCGCGCCGCGTCGCAGGCTTGATTCTCATCGATTCGGTTGGCGATGATATTCACCAAAGCGTGGTGGCGCGACGCTGGGTCACCGATGAAAATCCACTCATTCCAACACTTGATCAAATCGACAGTTTTATGGCGACGGTGTTAGAGCGAC
>JAYWHS010000822.1:0-9046 GCA_043777635.1 Kofleriaceae bacterium
GCAAGCAGAGTGGCGACAGATGGTTGAAGCGCAAAACATGCGCCACGAACTTCGCCCGCCGTACTCGCTTGAAGTCATCATGCACATCGAACGCACGCAGATTGCGTACTACCGAACGTACTGGACGACGCGTGGTCAATTTGAACCCGAGCGCAACGATGTAGCACGGGAAATCAAAGCCATCATGGAGCCTTGGTACGTGACCTACGCCGAATTCGAGCCAGCCTGGGTCACTGCTGGGCGCCCGCGCTCGCCACTGTAACTGTAAACCAGGAAGGCCTCGCTTCGAATCGGTGACCGCTCAAACGCGCAACCATGAGGCAAGGCGGTGTATGCTGAGGCTGTGAGCGATCACGTTTCAGATCCGTTGCACGCGGCAGTGGCCGCGATGTCGGACGGTTTTATCGCGGCTGACCTGCGCAGTGGAGCGGTGATCATCAACGCGGCCGCGCGACACATGTTAGGCATCGCGGCAACCGAAACCGTGACCACGCAGTATCTCAAAGAGGTCGTCGGATTTTATCCTTTTGACTTAGCCGGGCTATCGCCGATCCGCGAAGAATTGCGGATTGGAGAACGCGTGTTGCACTCGGTGGTTACCCCATTGTTCGACGGTGCCCAACGCAGCGGCGCAACGGTAGTGTTACGCGATTTAGGTGCCAGCGGTGAAGTCATTCGACAACGGGCTGAGTTCGCGCAACTCATGGCGCACGAGTTGCGCACACCGCTGACGTCAATTGCCGGTGCCCTCGATATCGTGTTGTCGGGATACGCGGGCTCGATGAGCGACAAACAGTTGCGTTACGTTGACATGGCCCGGCAAGGCGCCACGCGGATGAACCAAATGGTCGACCAGCTGCTCGATCTGGCGCGGGCCCAAGCCGGTACCATTACGGTGGCGGCTGCACCCGTGTTGCTTGACCGCTTAGCCCGCGACATCGTGCGACGGTACCAAGCCGGCGCACTCGCGAAACAATTGCGCATCATCGTGTCGGCTACCGCTGAAGACATTGCGATTTTAGGTGACCCAGAACGCTTGGGCCAAGTGATGGGCAACCTGCTGGCCAACGCCATTCGATTTGCTCCGCCGGGCGGCGTGATCGGCGTGGAATTATTTGGCCCGCCGCTGGTGCGCGATGCCGTGGGTGTAAGCGTACACAACAGCGGCGAACCGATCAGCATCGATGAACGCGAACGCATCTTCGAGCCATTTTCGGCGTCGTCGCGTAAAATCGGAGGTACCGCGCTCGGGCTTTCAATTTCGCGCACCATCATCGAAGCGCATGGCGGCCGCATCTGGGTTGATTCTGATGCTAGCGGCACCAAATTTGTTTTCACGCTGCCCGCGCAAAATCCAAGTCAGCAACATGATGCCGCATCGGCAACAGCGACGCCCAATATCCGCCCCTTACCCGAGGGTGCCGTGGTGTTGGTTGTCGACGAAGATTCGCGCCGCGCGTTGTTGCTCAAGGGTATCTTGATGAATATTTGCGAGCGCGTGTTGATCGCTGGCGATAGTGACAACGCACTGCAACTAGCACGCAGTGAACACCCGGCACTGACAGTTGTTTCTGGTACCTTGCGCGACGCGCGCGCGTTGATTTCGATTTTAGACCATGACCCCGATACTGCGGCGACTGCGGTGATGGCCCTGGGCGACCACAGCTTACGAACCTCGTTGCTCAGCGCTGGAGCCAACGATGTTTTTGAACCACCGCTTCACCCCGCCACGTTTCGCGACGCCTGCTTGCGCATGGTTGAATCAGGTCGCCGGGCCGCGCGACGGGTCATGGTGGTAGACGACGATGGCGCAATTCGCACGATTTGCAAAGAAGTGCTCGAATTGGGCGGATATGATGTTCAGGAGGCCGCCAGCGGCGAAATTGCGCTGATCGAAGCGCAGCGGTTTCGTCCTGATCTGTTCGTGCTCGATGTCATGATGCCGCATCTCGATGGCTTTGCGTTAGCTGAAGCCTTGCGCGCCGATCCAGTCATGGCGATGACACCGATCATCTTTTTGTCAGCACGCGCCGACACCGCCGATAAGGTGCGAGCGTTTCGCGCTGGCGCCGAGGACTACATTGTTAAACCCTTCGACGCTGCCGAACTGCTAGCGCGCGTCGGCAAAGCGTTGTCGCGGCAAGCCCAGCAATTGGGCGCATCGCCGACCACCCAGCTACCGGGCGTCGATGCGATCCAAGCCGATGTCGAACACCGCCTCGGTGAGCACTCGCGTGACTTGGTCGGCTATCTTGATCTCGACAATCTCAAAGCATTTAATGACTACTACGGCTACGCCAAAGCCAATGCCGTGATTCGCCAGACCGGTGCCATTATTCGCGAAGTGGTCGCCAGCGTCGGTGGCCCAGGCGACTTTATCGGCCACATCGCCGGCGACGATTTTGTATTCGTGACATCGCGCGACCACGTCGACGCCGTGTCACGCGAAATCTGTCGTCGATTTGACGAGATCATTAAGCTCTACTACGCACCAACGGACCGTGATCGTGGCTACATCGAATGTAAAGATCGCTTTGCCATGATGCGTAAATTTCCGCTCATGAGTGTTTCGATCGCAGCGATTTCACTCGAACGCAGCCGCAGTTATGCCGGCATCGCCGAACTTGCAGCGCTAGGCAAACGTGCAGCCAAAGCCATTGTCGGCTCGGCGTATGTGCGTGACGAACAACCGGTGGCGCTGTAACGCGAACGCGAAACCAGCGCGACGAGTAGCATGGGCCCTAGCGCATCGCTTCAAAAACTCGAATCGCAGCGCCTGGATCATTGACAAAAACGCCGTCGATGCCGAGGGTAACCAAGCGGCGCAACTCGGTCGGATCATCGACGGTCCAGGCATTGACGGCGGCGCCGCCACGATGCCATGCGGCCACCGACGCAGGCGTACACAACAACGCATCAGGGTGCAATACCGAGGCCCCGATGGCCCAGCCCATCCAACCGCTGCGCAACGGCAGCGCTTGATGACGGTGAAACAAATAGGCAATAGCGACATCGGGTAAGGCCGCGTGAAACTGTAACAGTGCAACTGGATCAAACGATGAAACTAAAATTCGATCTTGCGCGCCACTACGCTTGATTACGGCAGCGGTGGCGGCAGCCAATCTACTGGGTCGACCGGGCCGCTGGGTCTTAAGTTCAACATTGAGTTCCAGCGGCGCGATAGCTTCAATAGCTTCCGCCAACGTGGGCAAGCCATGATTACCCAACACCCGCACAGCGCGACGTTCGGTAGCTGTCATGGTTTCGATGCTGCCGGGGCGCTGCGCCAACCGCAGCAAATCATCGTCGTGAAACACCACAACTTCGCCCGACAAGTCACACCGCACATCGAGCTCCACGGCATCAGCGCCATGCAGTTTGGCGAGCTCAAACGCAGCGATGGTATTTTCGGTTTCCAATGCGGAGGCACCACGGTGCGCCCACACTCGCGGCCGACCGTGAATGCGACGCCACCGTGTTGCGCGTGCTACGCGCCCAACGTGGGGCAGCTTTTCCAATACCCGATGCGTCCACATTATTCGCAGAACACTTTGTGGGTAGCGCGCACCAACGCGTCAACATGGGGCCGATCACACCACAGCGTAATGCGCAGCGGCGATACGCTCACAGCATTGAGCGGCACGCCCGCCGCGACAGCACAGGCCCGAGCTTTGTTAATGATGCCAGGATTGCCACCAATGCCGTGGCCCACGATCGTCACCGCACCTTCTTCGCCGAACTCCAACTGCGAACCCAACACGTTTTCCAAACGGGTCTTGACGGCATCCCAATCAGGCACATCAGCAATCGTGAACCAGGCGCGCAACTCTTTGCCTTCAAGGTCTAAGTGAGTCAACGGAATCGACGACGATTCGAGAATTTGCAAACAATGTTCAACCGCAGCGCCGCCCGACGCACGAATCCTCAACAATTGATTTTGCCCGGTGACTGCGGCGACTTGGCGCTCGCGCTCCGGCGAAAAATCAACCCGCGTACCGCCGCCGTCTTTGTTGGTTGCGCGCGCATACAAAGCAATGCCGCTCTTGCGTGCAAACTCGACCGAAGCGTCGTGCAGGACTTTGGCGCCCTGCGCGGCGAGTTCTAACATTTCATCGTAGCTAATCGCGTGCAACAGGGTGGCGGCATCGACCACCCGTGGATCCGCAGTGTAAATCCCGTCGACGTCAGAACAGATTTCGCAGTAGTCGGCGCGCAAGGCACCGGCCAAGGCGACCGCCGTGGTGTCGGAGCCGCCCCGCCCAAGCGTGGTAATTTCACGTTTGTACGACACGCCTTGGAAGCCAGCGACGATCACGACCTTGCCGTGATCCAGCTCGTCTTCGATCCGGAACGGTCGCACTTCGACGATGCGCGCACCGGAATGCCGGTCATTGGTTAAGATCCCAGCTTGCGAGCCGGTAAAAGAAATCGCATCGAGGCCCTCTTCAGTACACGCCATCGACAGCAACGACATCGCTTCGCGTTCGCCGCACGTCAACAACATATCGAGCTCGCGCCGCGACGGCGACGCGCTGATCTGTTTGGCTTTTTCAATCAGTTGATTGGTGGTTTTGCCCATGGCCGAGACCACCACCACCACTTTTTTACCGGCCGCTTTGGTCCGCGCAATGCGCTTTGCAACTAACCGAATTTTGTCGGCATCGGCAACGGATGAACCACCATATTTTTGAACTACAATTCCTGTCGGTGTCATGGTCAATCCTATACCAGGTTTTCACGTGATCAGATCGCGATCGCGGCGCGCTACAATGGTAAGAAGATCGCATGCGTCGGCTCTCTCTGGTATCGGCATTATTTGCGTTGGGCGCGGTCGCGGCCTGTCGCACCAAAGGTCCAGCACCGCTGCTGGTCTGGCCGTCGGGCGATGTCCCGGTCGACTTGGCTGAACCCAACGATCTTGATGCTGCGGTTGACGCTATGTGGGCCGCGCCGCCAAGCCAACGCCCCGCCGCCCGTGCGCCGATTGTTGCAGAACTGTTACGACAATTGCAGACTCACACTGACGCTAACCAAAGCGTCGATGCCGCGATCACGCTTTTTCAGATCGCGGCATTGTGGAGCGAAGAGCTGCCGGCGTTTGCGAGTGAGTTTACGCCTGGCCTCATCGCGCTGCGAGCGACCAAAAAGTTACTTGCGCAAAGCGGCGACATGCCGGCCGCAATCTTGGCATTGGCCATGCTGAGCCAACTCGAACCGGCCATGACAGGCACCCATCGCGCTGAAATAAACGAAATCCTCGACTACGCCGACCAATCGGCAGTAGCCGAGAACGGCGAACTTGCGCAACGCAGCCGAGCTCTACTCGTGCTTGAGCCGGTGGTTCGTGAATTTCCTCACGCTGAACTAACCGAAACCTGGGTGGCCCGCATGGTCGAGCGCCAAGGTTTTGTCGAAGCGATGTTGAATAGCCAACGCGCTTCGTTTGAATTGGTGCGAGCCCACAGTGGTGTGCTCACCACTGCACGACGCATTGCAACGACCATGGCCCGGGCCGGCCAAGGCAAAAACGCAGCGCGCCGGATTGCACCGCTCAAAGGTATTGGCAGCGATCGCGAGTTGGCTCGTCTCGCTGCGGCGTACTCTGCAACCAGCGCGACCGATGTGGAAATGACGGCGTTCGCTGATGCCTTAGCGATCGGCGGCAAAGATTCTCGTGATGCCGATCCGCTCGCTGCGTTGGCATTGTGTCGAAGCAGCGGCCAACCCGAACGCTGTACGATTTTTGCCGATGCCGCAGGTCGTATCGACCAGCCCTTGGCCTGGCTCGATAGTGCCCCCCGGGTCGGCACCGCGAGCACCGCCGACAACCGAGCACAACAACAAGCAAACCTGCGAGCCCAACAAATTTCACGCTTGGCGCTGTTAGGTCGGCCGATCGCGGCAGCGCAGGCCGTGCGCAGCTTCGAAGCCACTGCACCCAGCGCAGAATTGCTTGCCTCGGTACTCACCGCGGTCGGGCGCGGCCTAATGGGGATCGGTGAAACCGAACGCGCCGAAGCGTTATTGCGCCGTGGGTTGGCGCTTGATCCACGCAATACCGAAGCCGCCGAAGCGTTGGCCGATTTCGAACTGCATCGTGGTCACGGCAAAGCCGCGCTGGCTATTGTGCAAGCCGCGCTGCGCCAGCTCGACGACGCCCGCTTGACCAACTATCCACGGGCCAAACTGCTTGCACTGGCTGGCGATGCCGGGCGCATCGCTCAACTCGATCGCGATCAAACCGTGCGCTGGTACCAAGACTCGATTGTAGCGTGGACGGCGTTGGCCGAAGGCGGCAAACCGCCGGCCCGATTACGTGCGGAAAGTGCGCTAGCCACCGGCAAGGTCCGATGGTTTCTTGGCGATATCGAGCCGGCGATTACGCTCATCGTCGAAGCTGGCGATCGCGACCCTAGCAACGCAACCATTGCTTCGCAGTCGTTGGCATTTCTACTATTGGCCAATCGGCCACACGAAGCCCTTGATGTATTTTTACGCGCCGTGCGCGAACATGGCGTCAGCGATTATTATCGCACCATGATGGCGTTGTGGATGAAACTCGACGCACAACAACGCGGGCTTGCCCTCGATCCGACGGTGGCACGGGTGTTGCGCACCGTCGCTAAAAACAATCGTCGCTGGCACGAACGCTTGGCCGCCCACATCGATCAACGCGCCGCCAACGATCATGCGCTCAGCGCCATCGCAACGTCCCGGCAACGCCATGTGGAGCTAACGTTTTATCGCGCCGCACTGATGGGGCCACTTAACCTCGAAGGGTTGCGGCGGGTCGTTGCCGCCGGTTTGCCATCGCTGCGTGAAACCGATTTCGCCAATGCCCTGCTCGGACAAAACCCTTTGAGTGTGCGGATCGCGCCAGCACCCGCACGGCGCGGCAGCAACCGATGAATTTTGCTGTCGTCGCACAGGCCTTGCGCAGTGTCGGGCTGGTGCCGGCCCGGCTCGCGGCCTATGGCGGCACCGCCACGATTGCCCATGTGCCACGCATGGCGCGGCCGCGCGCCTGGGCCACGGTGACCCCGCAAGCTGCGATTCCGTTGATGCTGTGGTGCGACGGAGCGACCGTTGCTGAGGCTGCGGCCCACCGCGCGCTGGGCCAGCACTTCGACGATCTCTGCGCAGCCGGCTTCATCACGGTGAACGCCGGCCAGGTGCGCGCGCTGTTCGCTGTGTTGCCAATCGACCGCGGCTTCGTTTGCTTTGATTTCACCCAAACCGATGACGTTGCGCCGAATGAAGACCTTGCGACCGGCGACAAAACCGATGCCCGGGTTTGTTGGCCCGATGATTCGTCGCATCATTTGCTAGGCGCTTTGCCGTGCGGTCCGGCTGTGCGCGTCGCGCGCTGGCTTGATGTTGGCACCGGCCCGGCGTTCGCGCCGTTGCTGCGACCACGCTTGGCCGAGCAAATTGTTGCAAGTGATATCAATCCACGAGCGCTTGCCATGGCCGCGCGGGTTGGGGTTATCCGAGCTAACGCATATCCAAACCATCCTTGCCGATGGCGCACCGACGTCTGCGGGGATGTTTGATCTCATCACCTGCAATGCGCCTATTCCAGCGCCGGTACCAACCACCAGTTGGCACTTTGCACCGGCCAAGGTGCTGCAAGATTTTTTACAAGTCGCGCCGCGCTATCTGCTGCCAGATGGCACGATCATTTTGCACGCATTGCTCGGCCCCAACGAACTTGCCATGCTGCGCCGCCAACGCGGCACCGCCCACGTTACCAGTTATACTAATCCGTCCATCGCCGAGGCTAATGACGTTACCCGGACCGCTGGCTTTGCAGTCTTATGGTGGCAACCACATCGGCCTGGCCCACTCACCTCAAGCTATCGAGCCTTGACGGTGCAGCGTCCGCATATTGACGCCGCCGATCACCCTGCTTGGTGGGCCGAGGCGACATGAGCTATTCACGCGTCGCGACAACCACAACCGCATGGCCGTTGATCCTTGCGTTATCGTGCACAGCGCTGGTCGCCAGCTGTCAAGCTCGACCGCGCGCTGCGCAGCCAATCGCCGTACTTGAGGCCAACCGCTTTCCGCATCCGCGCCATGCCACGTTAGCATGCGCGGGCTGCCATCCTGCGGAAATTTCGCCTAATCAAGGTCACAGCCCCTGCGATCAAGGCCAGTGCCACCAGCTTGCATTTACCCAAGTGCCGGGCCCGGGGGGCAGCGGTCAGTTTTGTTTAGTCTGCCACACCGAGATTACCAACCAACCACTGCGAGCACCGCTGCGAGTCCGACCAGCGCCTGACACCGTGCGGGCGTTGCCAGCCACGTTTTCGCATCGTCAACATCTTGCTTCGGCCGACATGGATCAACGCGTTGGATTTCATTTAAATTGCAGCGATTGCCATTCACTTGAAAAAGGCCAACCAAGTGCCGCCACCCATACGGCCTGCGCCCGCTGCCACGATGCCGATGTCCGCTTGACCAAGGTCGCGAGCATGACGGACTGCACCAGTTGTCATCGCACCTTGGACCAGACCCAACGCAGCCCAGCCGAACTTATCCGAGGCGACCTTCACTTTGGTCACGCCGAACATAAACGCGACCGAGCTGGCACGACCATCGCGTGTACCACCTGCCACGTTGCCAGCGGTGCCGACGGCGCGTTGCCAACACCAGCGATTGCAACCTGTGTCGTTTGCCACGACGACAGCGCCCGAGTTTCTGAGATTCATCGGATTTCGCAGTGCCAAGCATGCCATCTTACCAAGCAAGGCTCACTGCTCGCGCTTGCGCCACGCAATCATTTGCCAGCGTCGGAACAACCCAGCGACCACACGTTGGCCTTTCGGACCGATCACGCGGTGGCGGCTAACGATGCCGCCCGCTGCGCTACGTGTCACCGCGAAGTATCGGGCAGCACTGGCGTCCGCACCGCTTGCGCCGAATGCCACTTCGTCATGCGCCCGCGCGATCATCGGCTGACCTGGCGCGAATTCGATCACGGTGCCGATGCCTCGGCCACTCCAGATCGCTGCGCACTTTGTCATGTCCCCAACTATTGTAC
>JAYWHS010000823.1:0-2659 GCA_043777635.1 Kofleriaceae bacterium
ACAATGCTGGTGCGCATCGCTTCAACATCGGGGTCACCTACCATGCCGGATGAGCCACCACTGTTGGCAATCAATAACGCATGGCGAAAGGCCTCTGCCGCTTCGCGTACATCGCCTAACTTTTCGAGACATACGCCAAGTTGAAACGGCGCTAGCCAGTACTCGTCGCGGGTGAGAAATCGCGAAATTCGCAGCGCCGTGCAGGCCTCTGCGTAGCGCTCTTCTTGCTTTCGAAGAATGCCAAGTGACAATTGGCCAACGGCATCGTTCGTGCTTGGCACAAGGTCGGTGGTTTCAGTAGTTGCCGTCGTCGCAATGGGAGGCGTTGCCGCTGTCGACCGAGTTGGCTGTGCGAACTCAGCGCGCGGTAGGTTTGGCGCTGGGCTCGGTTGGCTCGGTGGTCGTAGCACAATCGCTGCTGATCGCTTGGGCAGCAGCGGCAGTTCGATCGCTGCGAGGATCAAATTCTGAGGTGCCTGCAGCTGCCGCAGCATTTCCGCTACGATGGTCATGGCAACCGGGCGGTCGAAGTACATCAGCACATGCCGACACATGATGATATCGGGTCGAGCAATCAGCGACGGTGGTTTGCCGGATGGAAACAGCGAGTGCTGGCAGAATTGCACGCAGTCGCGAACCCGCTGGGCAATTTGCACCGGCGGCGTGGTGCCGTCGAAATAGCCGGCGTATTTGGCTGGCAACCGCAACGTGTCACTGCTGCGATACTCACCCTGTTGCGCGCGTTGAATGGATAACGCATCGATGTCGGTGCCGACCACGCTGGGCGTGAAGCCTTGGTCGAGCAACACCATCGCGATGGAATAGGCTTCTTGGCCACTAGAGCACCCCGCGCACCACACCCGGATGTCGGTGCGGCCGGTTTGCCGTCGGATTTGTTTGGCCGCGGCGATCAGTGTTTCAAACCCGGCCCATTCGCGAAAGAACCACGAGGTGCCATTGGCAACGCGTGATACCAACGCGGTGCGAAAGCGCGGGTCATGCTGAGCTTTTTGTAAGTACGCTTCGCTCGACAGGCCGGCACTTGTAGCTAATTCAGCGAGGCCCAACATCGTCGGTTCGGCCACGAACGGCGACAGATTCATGCCGGTTTCACGTTGCGCAAACGCATGCAGCGCGCGCCACAGGATGTCATTAGCCATGGTCGGCCAAGAACCGCGCGGCTATTTGCCACAACGCCGTATGGGAAAAATCACTCTTTACCAAGTACGCGTCAGCGCCCACTTCTGCGGCCCGTTGTTTGTCTGACTCGCTGCCCCGCATCGACAACATAATGATCGGCACGCGCGGTAAGTTTTTGCTGGCACGCAACGCGCGCACCAAATCAATGCCGCCCATGCGCGGCATTTCGACATCGCTCACGACGAGGTCAAGATGCGGTAGCGTCAGTGCAAGGTCAAAGGCTTGTTGCCCATCGGCCGCTTCGATTACGTGCACACCATGAGCGCGCAACGTTTCACTAACCAAGTCGCGAATAATCGGTGAATCGTCGGCGATAAGCACGGTTTTGATCCGTTTCGCAACCGCCGTGGTGCGTCCAACGCTCGGGGCCGCACCCGCCGACCCCAACAGCGCTACGACATTGAGCACCAGCAGCATAGCGCCATCATCGCGCAGCACTACGCCCGCGCAGTAAGGATAGTTTTGCAGCAAAGCGCCAAGGCTGCGGACCACATCTTCGCGCTGCGCGTAGGCCGTACCACCAGTGAGCGCGACAAGCTCGCGACCATGCCGCACTACTAACAAAACGTTGCGATGGCTGCCGTCGTCATGCTCGGCCAGCAGCGTTGGGAGCACCAGCAGCGGCAGCCATTGTTGATTGTACAATAGCCAGGTTTTGTTTTCGCTTTGGCGTAGCTCAACAGCGTCGATATCGAGCACGCGTTCGACTGCGGCTTGCGGCAATGCGTACCAACCGCTACCCACTTGGAATGTCAACATGCTGGTCACCGCGATCGTCACCGGTACATGCAATTCAAAACTGGTGCCTTGGCTCGGTTGCGTGGTTACCGCAATGCGACCGCCGATACTATAAATCGAGTCCCACACCACGGACAAGCCCACGCCACGACCGGAAATCTCGGTGGTTTCGGTGCGCGTCGACATGCCAGCGGCAAACAGCGTTAACAGTATTTCTTGCTCGGATGCTGCGGTCGCTGCGGCTGCGCTTAACATGCCGCGCTGGACGGTTTGCGCGCGGGCCGCCACGATGTCTACGCCGTTGCCGTCGTCGATCACTGAAATGACAATTTCAGCGCCATGGAGTGTCGCGTGAAGGCGGATGGTGCCACGCGCAGATTTGCCGTTGCGCAACCGTTCGGCTTCGGGTTCGATGCCGTGATCGACCGCGTTGGTCAACAAGTGCATAAGCGGTTCGCGCAGTCGGTCGAGTACGCCGCGATCAAGTTCAATTGCGTCGCCGGTGATGTCGAGGCGCACATTGCGGCCAACTCGCCGTGCCAACGATGCGACGGCCCCAGGGAAAGTTTCAAACAAGGCACGCAGTGGCACCAGCCGCAGCTCACGATTGGCGTCGCTTAGATCACGGACCAACTGCGCTACGCGGAAGCTGTCGTCGCGCATTTTCGATTCAATGGCGGTGAGATTTTGCACGATGTTCGCAGCGAAGCTGTTGTGCGAT
>JAYWHS010000824.1:0-2654 GCA_043777635.1 Kofleriaceae bacterium
GTCAACGCCGCCCACCCGGGTTGGGCCGTGGCCGCTGCCGCGACCGCTGGTTTTACCGCTTCGGCGCTAACCATAGTTTCGAACACCACGGCCGATTCCGCAGCAGGATTAAACGATTGCAGTGGCTGCGCCGAAGGTCCGGTTGGGACAATGAAGGCACCGTTGATGTAGTTACCGAGGGCTTGCACGAGTGCAGTAGACCGCTGCAACCGGCTTGGGTCAAGTTGCCAAAGCAGCTAGGCGGTTGAGTTTTTTTCTCACGGTTTCAAACGCTTACATAACAACGGTATTGCTGCGGTAGGAGATCGTTCACAATGGCAGATCAAGGCAAATCCGTGCTACCCATGGACGGGTCATGCCGTTCTTGGTGTTCGTTGCTGGCCCGATCGCAGGTCGCCGCTACAAGCTAGCCGAAGGCGAATACGTGGTCGGTCGCCGTTCCGACTGCCAGATCTTTGTGCCCGATATGCGGGTGTCGCGGCAACACGCCCGGGTGTTTTTGCAAGATGGCAAGTGGATGGTCGAAGACTTGGGTTCCAACAACGGCACGTTTGTCAACGGCACCAAAATCCAGCAAGCGATCTTGCATCATGAAGACGAAGTCCTGATCGCAAACAACCGCATCAAAGTCGAAATGATCGACTTGGCCACTGGCAATGATCGGCGGCCGACCGAGGCCCACGTTACCTTGGTTGAAGTGATGTCGACGGCGGTAATCAAGAGTCGCGAAGATAGTGCGGCAACACGCTTGCCATCAGCGTCGTCGGCAGGCTTGAGCCTGAGCGGAAGTCACGACATGCGCGCGTTGCGGCTGGTTGAACGCAAACTCGGCGCGCTCACCGATTTGTTAGCAGCCACTGCGTCGACCGACGACCCCGACACCCTGTTAGTCAAAGTCGTCGATAGTTTGCTCGACGTATTTCCCCAAGCCGAAGCCGTTGGCGTGCTGGTCGAAGATGAGAAGACCAAAGAACTCAAAGTGCAGTGCCAAAAGCATAAGCGCAAAAGTTTTGGCGGCGACATGCATGTGCCCGGTACCATCATCTCGCATGTCCTCGCCGACAAACGCGGCGTGTTGCTCGGCAGTTCCGAAGATGAAGCTGGCGAAACCCTGGGCACGCGGATGGGTGCACCGCTGACGTATCACGGCGCCAACTACGGGGTGGTCTACGTCGAAAGCAGCAGCGTCGGTTTTCGCCAGGAAGATGTTGACCTGTTGGGCACGATTGCGATTTCGGCGGCGTTGGCAATTCACTCAACCCGGGTTGCAGCGCAATTAGCCAACCGGGAACGTTTCGAGCGTGATCTGCGGGTTGCACGGCAAATCCAACGCTCGTTGTTGCCGGCCGGGCCACCCAACGTAGTCGGCCTCGATTTTGCAGTGCACTACGAACCGGCCTATCAAATCGGCGGCGATTTCTACGATTTCATTTGGCATGACCAATCGCACCTGGCGTTGGCGGTTGGCGACGTTGCCGGCAAAGCTATCAGCGCGGCGCTGTATATGGCACGGTTAACCTCGGAGCTGCGCTCGCGAGCAGGTTTGGCACGCACCCCGGCGCGCTTGGTGCGGCGGGTCAATCAAGAGATGATGCATTTGGGCGACGACGGCATGTTCGCGACCCTGGTGTACTGTATTTATGACCTCGAAGACCGCAGCTTGGTTTTTTCCAACGCTGGCCATTGTGTGCCGTTGCTGCGTCGCGGCGATCGGGTGTTTCCGCTGCACGCCGAGCGTGCGCACAGTGCGCCAGTTGGAGTGGTGCAAGATCTTGAAACCGGCGAAGCCCGGGTCCAGCTCCATGTTGGCGATGTGCTGCTCTTAGTCACCGACGGTATTTTGGAAGCGCGCGATAACAAAGGCAATGAATACGGGGTTAATCGCTTGTCGCGACGGTTGCGCACGGCCCGCGGTAATGCCGAAGACATTGTCAAAGCGATTTTGCAGGACATCGATAGCCACACCGGCGTCACCGGCCAGGGCGACGACATGACCCTGGTCGCGATGGCGATTGATGAACGTCGGGCCAAACGTAAAACAACGACGTTACCGGGCGATCTCGTTGAACATGATCAACGGTTATCTCCCGTTGCGCTCGCTACAGCCGACAAAACCCTGCTTTAGTAGTAGTAGTTTTAGATACTTAGCTAAAGCACCGCCCTGCTTCGATCTAGCTGGTTGACTGCTTGCAAACCCAACCTTGGCTATGTAATAAGTCGGCCCCGCATTCTTTCAGCGCGGAGCGAACGTTATGGCAAAAAAAGGTAAATCGGGGCGCGAGCTCATTCGTTTGGTATCAACCGCTGATACCGGATACTTCTACACCACGTCGAAGAACCGGAAGCGAACACCAGACAAGTTGGTCTTCAAGAAATACGATCCGATCGTGAAAAAGCACGTCGAATTCAAAGAATCGAAGATCTAAACATCACTCGGGGCTTAACTGCCCCACTGCCCATGTCAGCGCCTCCATAGCGTTGGCACTTCAGTCGACTTTACGGAGAAACTGCCATGTCACGCGTTTGCCAAGTAACTGGAAAGCGTCCGCTGGTTGGAAACAACGTCAGCCACTCGAACCGTCACACCAAAACTCGCTTTGAGATCAACCTGCGCGCTAAGCGCTTTTGGCTCGAAGATGAGAAACGTTGGATCA
>JAYWHS010000825.1:0-2652 GCA_043777635.1 Kofleriaceae bacterium
CTCGGTGACAGTGGACTTCGCTGCCGAGCGTGCAGCATTGCGCTACAAAGGTGGGTTTATCGCCTTCTATTTGATCACGCCCGAAGGCAACCCATCCAATAATAACTGCGGCGATCTTGGCTTAGGCTCCGACAACCTGTCGCTGCTGGGTCGGATCTATTACACCCAAGCTGATCTCAATAACGACGGCGACTTTGTGCATCACTTGGTCTACACCTCACCCAACGTTGCCAATCGTTTCTATTTTGGTTTTGAAGATCTATTTCGCGGTGGTGACAACGATTTTGAAGACATGCTGATTCGAGTCACCGGACTCACGCCACCGTGTACGCCGCAAGCAGAAATTTGCGATGGCCTCGACAACGACTGCGATGGTTTAGTTGATGCGCTCGATCCAAATTTGACCGATGTCGGTAACGACTGCGCCTGTGATGGCGTCATGCTGACGTGCGTCGGTGGCCCGCGCGCTGGCGAATGCCGCACCGGCGTAACCGTGTGCCGTACCGCGCAAATTCAATGTCAGTCGACGGTGAACCCAACCGGCGAGCTTTGTGATGGGCTCGACAACAATTGCAACAATCAAGTCGACGACAATCCGAGCGGCACCGGCATGACGTGCGACGGTGGCGATGCCGACGTTTGTCCTGAAGGCAACATTGTGTGTCTCAACGGTGCGTTAGAATGCAACGACAATACCGGTGCCAATCAGGAAATTTGCGACGGTGTCGATGTGTTGTTTGTTCGCTCCACCGACGCTGGTGTCACGTTTAGCGCTGAACGCATCATTGACGACCCAGTTAGCGAAGTATCATCGTCGTTTTCGCCACAGCTCGCGTTGGATCCACGGACCGCGGTTGCCACCGACGATGTGGTGGCCTTGGTTTGGGAAGATCGCCGCGAAGGTGCGCAAATCTACGGTGCTGTGTCGCTGACCAGCGGCAGTGGGTTTGCGGCAGCCAAACGCGTATCGTCGGTCAATGGCGAGCCAGCGACGGGCGCTTCAAGCGTGCCGTTCATTGCGCACGTTGGTAGCGGGACGATGGTCGTGGCGTATCAAAATCGACTGACCGCAGCATCGAGCCGGGTGTATGTTGCGAGTTCGATCGATAACGGCACCAGCTGGAGCTATAACCATGCCTTGGCCGATACCGGCGGTGGTCAAGCCTTGGCGCCGCGTTGTGTGCCAGTGGTGCAGGGCGGCAAACGTGGCGGCTTAGCGAGTTGGTCAGACTTCCGTGCCGGCACCAAAATCAACGGCGACATCTATACGATGGCGACCACCGCCCCTTGAGCAAGCAACGTGCGAGTTGGTTGCGCCGGCCGCTAGTGGCGGGATTCCGCACGATCATGCGAGTGTACTTTCGATCGGTGCAACGGATCGGCGAAGTACCGGCTGCTACCGTCGGTGGCCGTGTCTTCGTTGCGAATCATCACAATGCGTTGGTTGATCCAATTTTGATTGTGACCGACGCAGCCTGTGCAATTTCGCCCGTGGCAAAATCGACGCTGTGGAAAATACCAGGATTTCGCTGGTTACTTGATATCGCTGGCGCTGTGCCGATTGTGCGGCGCCAAGACGCACCGGACAAAGCCGCCGATAGCAATGATGCTGCGTTTGCCAAGATCGCTCAGCATTTGGCGGGCGGCGGCAATATTCTCATTTTTCCTGAAGGCATCAGCCATGCCGATCCAACGTTGGCACCGTTGCGCTCCGGCGCAGCGCGGATGTTGTTGGCTGCGCATGCACTTGATCCTGCCGCGCTGTTGTCATTTCAAGCGGTGGCGTTGGAGTTTGATGAACGCGATATTTTTCGCTCGCGCACGGCGTTGTTGTGGGGGCCGCCACGCCCCTTGGCGGGGCCAGCTGCCGAGGCTGCACCTGCGCAGAGTGACGTATCCGCTGCTGCGAACGCCATCACCGCGCAAATGGCGCAAGACTTACGCGGGCTGATCATCGAGAGCGCGAGTCGCGATGATCGCCTATTGATTGGGCGAGTTGCCCAGTTGCTCAACAACAATGCGCATGATGACGTTGGTGTTGGCCAGGTCGACACGGCACAGCCCGCGACACTAGGCGATGAATTAGCAACAGCGCGTACCGTGGCGGCGGTGGGACATGAGTTGCAAGCGATGTCGCCTGCGCACATTGATGCAGTTCGAGTCGCAGTGCGGACTTACTTCACAGCACTGAGTGCCGCAGAGTTACGCGATATCGACGTTGCGAGGCCGTCACAGCGCCGGCCGTTTGCAGAATTGCTGCGGCTGGCTTTCGCAGCACCGCTGGCGCTGCTGGGCTTGGTGCTATACGCGTTGCCCTATCCATTGCCACGCCTGGTCGCGCGGCGCGCCGATGACGCAGATATGGTTTCGACGCTCAAGCTTGGTGTGGCGTTGGTGATGTATCCGCTGTACGCAGGTCTGTTGGTGGGTTTGGCCCTGTGGTTAATACCCAGCCCGTGGGGCGTGGCGGCGGCGATTGCTGTATTGGTTTCGCCGTTTGTCACCGTGTGGTGGTTGGACCGTTGGCAACAACGGCCCGGTCGGCTTGCGACGCGATCGTCCGAAACTCGGACACATCTGGTCGATTTACGCGCCACCGCGATGCAGGCGGTTGAAGTTGCGCATGCCTATAGCCGACATCAAGGCCGCTAA
>JAYWHS010000826.1:0-33685 GCA_043777635.1 Kofleriaceae bacterium
GTGTTGTAACGTGGCGCATGGTTGACATGCTAGGGACGACGCCTCACGGACCGGTTGCGCAAGAGGTTGCCAACGTGTTGTAACGTGGCGCATGTTCGACATGCTAGGGACGACGCATCACGGACCGGTTGCGCAAGAAGTTACCAACGTGTTGTAACGTGGCGCACGGTTGACATGCTAGGGACGACGCATCACGGACCGGTTGCGCAAGAAGTTACCAAAGTGTTGTAAGGTTGCGCATGTTTGACATGGCCGTGTTTGCGCAACGTCGTCGAGCCGTGATGGAACGGTTGGGGCCTAACGCTGTCTTGCTCGTCGCGTCGTTGCCCGAACGGTTGCGCACCGGTGACGCGCATTACGCTTTTCGGCAGCATTCTGACGTGTTGTATCTAACTGGGTTTGGCGAACCACAATCGATCGTGGTGCTGCGGCCTGGCGCCGCGACCGAGCAGTTTGTGATGTTTGTGCGTCCCCGCGATCCAGAAATGGAGACCTGGGATGGGCGACGCGCGGGCCTCGAAGGGGCAAAAAGTAGCTACGGTGCCGATGCGGCCTATCCCATTAGTGAGTTGCCAGGCAAACTGGCTGACCTCATCGCGAACGTCGATGAACTCCATTTCGCGCTAGGGCTCGACGACAAACTTGATCAGTTGTTAACCTCGACGATTGCGACCTTGCGTGGCCGCGAAAAGCGCGGACAACGCACGCCCCGCGCGATTGTCGACCCACGGTACTCGTTGCATGAACATCGGCTGCGCAAGCACCCCGAAGAAATTGCAGCGCTGCAGCGGGCGGCGGCAGTCAGCACAACGGCGCATGTCGCAGCGATGCAGCTAGGCCGGCCTGGCTGCAATGAATATGAAATCGACGCTGTGCTCAGCTATGAATTTCGGCGCAACGGCGCAACCGGGCCGGGCTACACGTCAATTGTTGGCAGTGGTGGTAATGCTACGATTTTACATTACGTTGAGAATCGCGCAGTGATTGCCGACGGCGATCTGGTGTTGGTGGATGCTGGCGCGGAAGTGGACGGCTACACCGCCGATATCACGCGCACCTGGCCGGCCAACGGACGCTTTGCACCGTTGCAACGGCGGGCTTACGAGCTAGTTCTGGCAGTGCAGAAATCGGCCATTGCACTGGTGCGACCCGGCGCAACGATAGAACAACTGCATAACCATTGCGTCGCCGGGTTAACCGCTGCCATGATTGAACTAGGATTGTTGAGCGGCACCGTCGAAGAACGCATTGCGGATCAAGCGTTTCGTACATTCTACATGCACGGTACCTCGCATTGGCTGGGCCTCGATGTCCACGATGCCGGCCGGTATTTAGTTGATGCCAAGGCGCGGACGTTGGAAGCCGGCATGGTGATCACGGTGGAACCAGGGCTTTATGTCAGCAGCGGCGACGGGGTACCTGAAGGATTACATGGTCTTGGTATTCGGATCGAAGACGATATTTTGGTGACGGACGACGGCCACCTAAACCTAACGGCTGCGTGCCCTAAAGAAGTTGCTGAACTCGAAGCAATTTGCCGACGCTGATTGCAACGGCGCCCGGCATGTGATCAGCCCGAGGTTCGCCGAACGTGGGGGACTTCGCCCCAGCGCATGGGAGTGAGGCCCCTTCGGACGCAACGACATGGGGTTTGCTCGACGGTATCGCCAGCTAACTATTTGAAATTATGAACGCGTGAGATCGGCGTTCGGATCATTCGGGTTGGCACGATACGTGATCTATTTGGCTGTATGTCCATGTCCGCCCTTGGTTGGTTAACTTGCAGCGCCGTGTTCATGGGCTCGCTGATGGGCTCCATGACGGTGGCCACCGCTGCACCTCGGCAATGGCAACCTGGCGATGATGGCCAAACCTTCACATTTGAACGAACCGGTCCGGCCAACGGCGTGCAGTTCGCACGTCAGGTGTTGCCTCCAAGCGCTGGTGCTGGCGCTCCGGTCGGCGACATCGGCGCGATTCCGGCACTGGCCCAAAGCCGCGTCATTTATTTAAACAAAACTGGCGTCCAGCTACGGCCGGGCAACGCTAACGATGCGCGTACCAATATTTCGACTATTGCCGCATCGCTGGTCAACATGCCAGCGTGGAATCCTCCAGCGCAATTGTGGACCGACACCGTTACCTGCATGCAAGACATGTTCAAACGGTTCAACGTGCAGATCGTAACGGCGGATCCAGGCAACGTGCCGCACATTGAAGCGGTCTTCACCAACGGCACCATGGCCACCCTCGACGCATCGGTGCCGAACGCAAATCAAATTGGTGGCGTTTCGCCGTTTACCCAAGATTGCGGGATTATCGAGAACTCAGTGGTCTTCACGTTTACCAGCGTGATGCCGCAAAACGCGCAGGTCATGTGCGAAGTGATGGCGCAAGAAATTGTGCATTCCTACGGTGCCGATCATGAAGTGCTACCGGCCGATCCAATGACGTACATGCAGTACAGCGGCAAACGTTCGTTTCAGGATGTGTTGTCGGATTGTGGCGAGTTCAGCGTTCGGCCATGCGGCATTGGCGGCTCGACCTGCCGCAATAAACAAAATTCGGTAGCCCTGTTACGCGAACGCGTGGGAACGGCCAATACCAATCCGCCGGTGATTTCGAACGTGTCTCCAAGTACCGGGACCACTGTGCCGCCGGGCTTCACCGTAACCGTGGCGGCAACGGACAACGTGGCCGTGACCAAGGTGGAAGTGTTGGTTGACGGCATCATCATCGGCAGCAAAACCTCGGCGCCTTGGAAATTTCCAACCAGCGCAACCTTGGCGGATGGTTCGCACGACGTGACGGTCAACGCCTACGATATCGAAAGCACCACTTCGCAGAGCTTGAATCTAACGGTGCAAAAAGGCGCGCCGCAACCCTCAGGTGGTGCTGGCACAGGGCCCGACGGTGCCGCGTTTGGCAACGATGACTATCAAGGTGGCTGTGCAAGCAACGGCGGTGGCGCAACGGCGTTGCTCGGCCTGTTTTTGCTTGGCCTGATGGTTAGCCGCAAACGCTCGGTACATTGAACCGGCATCCAGAAATAGAGCGAACCCTCGGAGCGGGGCCCAACATGGAGCGAACGAGCGAACGCTCGGAGCGGGGCCGCCGCCATAGGCATCGCTAAGGCCTATACGGGCCGGACCGTGTGATGTACAACCCGGCGATGTTGACAGGTAAACAACGCCACTATCTGCGTGGCCTCGCGCACAGCTTGCGACCCTTGGTGCAAGTCGGCAAGGACAACGTCAATGAGGCGCTCATCGCGGCCATTGACCAGGCCCTGCTCGATCACGAGTTAATAAAAGTTAAGATTGGCGAACACGCCGAAGGCGATCGCCACGAAATGGCCGAGCGGCTGGGCCGTGAAAGTGGCAGCGAAGTGGCTCAAGTGCTTGGCAATACGATCGTTTTGTATCGGCCACATCCGGAAAAACCTGGCATCGAACTACCGGCTGCTGCGCGGGAATAGCCAGCACTAGGCGGCGGTTGCATGGGTGTGACCGCGAAAGTAGCCAACCCAAATTCGACCAGCGCAGTCGTACCGAGCACGATGACCACTCGCGACTCCATTGCTGCTTTGGTTTGTACCCTCATAACCGAACATACTGGCATCACCGATATCGATGATGACCAAGAGCTTGGGCCGGAGTTAAAGCTGCTGCCGCTTGATCTGGTGCAGCTAGTCGAACGTTTTGAAGCGATTCACGCCGTTGCGGTGTCGCTCAATCAGGTTGCCTCGGCGACTACCGTGGCCGAGTTGGTCAGCATGTTCTATCAGGCGGTTGGTGGCGTGTCCGACGACGATGATGAACTCGATCATCGTCACCGCAGCGCAACGTTTCGCGGGTTCGCGGTTGCGGTGTCGCGAGTTGATGTACAAGACCGTTGGCAGCGCAATCACGTCGCGCGTTGGCGGGCTCGACGATCAGCGTCGGGCCGCGAAGCACGCGCGCGGCGATAAACATAGGGCCGAGTAGATTAGTTACGTCGAACCTGCTTTACGTTTTTTTTGGACGAAGAATTTACCGGAAATAGATAGTGGAGATGTTGCTCGCGAGTGATAATTTTCGGTATGGAACGACGCTATTGGGGTATTGCGCTGTGTTTGTGTTGGGCGGCCTTGTGCGGATGTGGAACGTCGAGCGAGGGGCCCGACCCCGGTCGCGTAACGCTGCATCGTCTCAATAATGCCGAGTACAATAATACCGTCCACGACTTGTTGGGCACTACGATAAGGCCCGCCGATGGCTTTCCGTCCGACGACCGTGGCTATGGCTTCGATAACGTCGCCGATGTTTTGCGATTGTCGCCGCTGGCGGTGGAGTTGTACGAGCGCGCCGCGCAACAATTGGTCGAGCAAGCGTTGCGCACCGTGCAACCGGCCACCACCGAACGCTATGAGTTGGTTGGTGATTCGTCGTCGGGCCAAGTGCTTGGGGAAGGTTGGTTGTTTTTCTCGGCCGCTAGCGTGGCCCATTCTTTTGTCGCCACTACCAACGGCACGTATCGGATTAGCGTTCGCGCGTACGGGCAGCAAGCGGGCCCGGAGGCTGCTGCGCTTTCCGTTGAAGTCGCCGGACAAGCTCCGCAGATAATTACGGTGCCGGCGGTAGAGGCGGCACCAGGCACATACACCGCTACATTTACCTTAATGGCTGGGCCACAGTCGGTCGCTATTGGTTTCGCCAACGATTTCCAAGATCCCAACGGTGATCGAAATTTGTGGATCGATTTTGTGGAAATCAGTGGCCCTTATGATGGCCCGCCGGTCAACCTTGCCGCACGCACCCGCATTCTGACGTGCGCTGACCTCGCTGCAACATCGTGTCAAACCGAAATCCTACGGGGATTTGCTGAGCGAGCATGGCGGCGGCCGTTGGTTGACGCCGAGCTGCGCGAACTTGAAACCCTGGCGACGCAGGCGGTGGCGGCTGGCGACACGCCCGAAGCCGGGCTGCGTTTAGCGCTACAGGCAATCCTGGTGTCGGCTAAGTTTATTTTTCGAGTAGAAATTGACCCATCGCCGACGTCACTAGCTGTGCACAAACTCAGCGATTATGAACTCGCATCGCGGTTGTCGTACTTTCTTTGGAGCACCATGCCCGACGAGGAATTGTTCGTTTCGGCGCGGGCTGGGCGGTTGCATGAACCAGCCGAGCTAGAACGTCAAACGCGCCGGATGCTGGCCGACGCCAAAGCTACGGCGTTGGTCGACAATTTTGCGGGGCAGTGGCTGTTTACCCGCGCGCTGGGCGACCAGGACCCTGACTATGCATTGTTTGCCGAATACGATGATGAACTCGAAGCCGCAATGCGCGGCGAGACGCGCCGATACTTTGAAGAATTTTTGCGCGGCGATGTGCCGATGAATCAGTTTTTGACTGGGGATTTCACCTTTGTAAACGATCGGCTGGCGAGGTTTTATGGGCTGCCTGCGGTTGGCACCAACGATTTTGTAAAAGTTTCACTGCTGAACACGCCGCGTCGCGGTTTTTTGTCACAAGCCAGCTTTCTACGTGTGACGTCGCGGCCTAAACGCACATCGCCGGTATTGCGCGGCAAATGGATTCTAGACAATTTACTTTGTTCACCGCCAAGGCCGCCGCCGCCTGGCGTTGAGTCGTTGCCCGAAGCAGGGATGGGCACCGGCTCGATACGCTCGCGGCTTGAGGCGCACGTTGCCAACCCAATCTGTGCGAGCTGCCACCGGGTAATGGACCCTCTAGGTTTTGGCTTGGATGGTTTCGACGCGATCGGTAAATCCAGAACCCAAGACCAGGGCTTTCCTCTCGATACAACCGGTAAACTATGGGGCGAATTGCCATTTGCCAACACGGCGGAGATGGCCACGCTGCTCGCTGCCGAACCGCTGGTCTATCGCTGCATGGTCGAAAAACTATACACCTACACCGGTCGCTCGCCGAATCGGGTGGAAGCGATCGAACACATTGATCAGTTGACGGAACAGTTTGTAGAGGGTGGGTACAGCTTGCGTGAATTGTTGGTTGGATTAGTTACTCATCATTCATTTGTTTCACGTCGAGGTGAACCATGAGCATTTCTCGTCGTCGATTTTTAGGTGGTGCAGGCGCATTAATCGCATTGCCAGCGCTGGCCACGTTGTTGCCTCGATCGGTGCGCGGTGCGGCACCTAAGCGGCCGAAACGTTTTATCGCCTTTTACGTGCCTTGCGGCATCGAGATGGCTGGTTGGACGCCCGCGACCGAAGGTGCAAATTGGCAATCGCCGATTTTGGCTCCGCTGGCGTCGTTTCGGAGCAAGGTGTCAGTCCTAAGTGGACTACGTAACAATCCGGGACAGTCCGAAAACGGTGGCGATCATGCATCTGGCACGGGCTCGTTTTTAACGAGCACGCACGTCCGAAAAACTGCTGGTGCCGATATTTTGAACGCTACATCACTCGACCAGCTGCTGGCGCCAACGCTTAGTGAAGGGCTGCCTTTTTCGTCGCTAGAACTCGGCTCGGATGGCGGCGCAAGTGTCGGCGATTGCGACACGGGTTACAGCTGCGCGTACGTGCGTTCGATTTCGTGGGCCAATGCAACCACACCGTTACCAAAGCAAACCGACCCACGCGCGGTATTTGATCGCTTGTTCGGTGGCTATGACCCGTTAGCTACTGAAGCTGAACGGCAGAAACGATTGGTGTACCGAAAAAGCGTCCTTGACTACGCACAGCGTGAAGCAACTTCGTTGTCCGTCAAATTAGGGCGCTCAGATCGACAAAAGCTCGACGAGTATCTCACGTCAGTGCGAGAACTTGAGTTGCGGATCGATCGGCCTGCGGTGGTTTGCGAACCAGGTGTTGCGCCGGGCGATGGGTTGAGTTTTGCCGAACGCAGCCGTGCAATGATTGACTTGATGGCAATTGCATTTTCTTGTGACCTGACCCGTGTCGCAACATTTATGCTTGGCAATGGCGGTTCGAGCAATACGCATCCGCAAGTTGGCGTGACTGAATCCCATCACGAATTGTCACACCATCGTAGCGATCCCGAAAATCTGCGAAAGCTTGCAGCGATCAACACATGGGAAGTCGGCGAGTTTGCGCGACTGCTGCAAAAACTCGAAGCCATTGACGACGGTGAAGGTTCAACCGGGTTGGATAACTCGTTGGTGTATTTTTCGAGTGAAATCGAAGATGGTGATGCCCATCGTCACTCGAATATGCCGGTGCTACTCGCTGGTGGCGGTGGTGGCACCATCGCCGCTGGAAATCACAAACGTTACAACAATGAGACAGTCGGGAACCTCTTTGTGTCGGTGGCAACGGCGCTCGGCGTGCCGATTACAACATTTGGCGACGATGGCATCACTTTGTTGCCGGGGCTCGCGGTATGACAGCGTCGAGTAAATCCTTCTATGGTGTTGCGTGCGGTGTGCTGTTGACGAGTTGTGCCGACCCGGTGCCGCCCCGTGAACCCACGTGGCAGGCTGACGTAATGCCTATTTTGGCTGCCAACTGCGTGGGTTGCCATGGGGTCGAAGCGAGGGGTGGCGCTCCGCCAACCTTACGGCTCGACTCGATTGATCCGGTGCCGGTACCGACGGGCGGTATGATCGCAGGCGCAGGCGGAGCAGCGACGCAAATCTTCAAGCGAGTAACCGGCAAAGGCTTGCTACGCAACGAACTGCGCATGCCGCCGCGTGGGGCATTGAGTGAATACGATCTTGCGGTGCTGCGAAATTGGGCGGCACTCGCCGATGGCACGGGTACTGCGCCGCGTGGACCAGGCATCGAAGGTAATCAGGCGCCGACGATTTCAATCACGGAGATTGCGCGGACGCCGGCCGGCGTTGAGTTTCGCGTTGAAATCTCTGATGCGGACGGTGATCCGGTGTTAGCAACGCTACTCGGACCGCGTTTTGATGGGACGAAAGTTGTTACGGGTCCAATTGCAAGCTTGACCAATGCGCAGTCGACTTGGCTTTGGACGCCCACTGACATACCACCAGCGAGTTATCAAATTTTGGCGACCCTCGACGATGGCGCGCTTGTCAGTGAGCCGATGCCTGCAATTATCGTGGCGTTAACGCCATAAGTTTGACGCTCACGTCAGGGCCACTTCATTGCGCGTTCGATGTCGCTGGTTGGTACCGCCCCTTCGCGCAGCACGGTCCACGCGGTTTCGGTCACTTCGACCAACGTCGAGTGCAATTCCGATTGGGTGTCACCCCCGTCGACCCACAAGTCGAGCTTGCCAAAAAAACGTTGGCGAATCGCCGCAGCCGATGTTGCGCCTGTTTTGTTTTCTAAATTGGCACTAGAAATCAACAAGGGCCCGCCAAATTGCGTCGACACAGCGACGGTGAGCGGATCGTTTGCAACCCGAACGCCAAGCTTGCCCGTTGACCGTGTCAGCGTGCGTTTGATTTTTGCCGGCAGCTCGGCGCTGGGCTCTAACACTAACGTAAGTGGCGCGGGCCAAAACTTGTCGGTCATGCGTTTGGTGGTGCGCCACTCGGTGCCTTTGACTACCGATCTGGCGGATGCCAAATTGGGTACTAACACCAGGGCCGGATGATTCTTGGTGCGGCGTTTACTTTGCAACAAACGATTGACGGCATCTTCGGATGCAACATCCGCAACCAATCGATATGCACCGCGCACCGGAAAACACACCACGCCGCCGGCGCGCAGTGCGTCAACTATTTCAAGGATAGCCCTGGCATCTCCCAGGACCTTGTCTAGCGTCAATATTTTCACGATGAACCATCATTGTACGTGAGAACGCCGAGTCACGCGAGAAACGTGCGCAGCAACGTCGAATCGTGTGGTTGATTCAGCGGTGCGACATCCACCCGACCTGCGACACCGCACTGGCGCGATGCAATATCATGAGGCGTCAGCGTTGCGATGTTGTGCTGGCTATGCAGCCCGCCGTATATCAAATGGTACGCACAGCAATCGCACGGTCGACCTGAAAAGTTGATCGCGGTGATGGACCCGTGCGCAACAGGAGGTACCATGCGTCAACGTGTTGGTTCGCGAACAAGTTTGCTGCTGCTAGCGGCGGTCGGCGCAATTGGCTGTACTCGGCCAAGCGCCACGTATATCGGGGTCGATGGAGTCGCCCTTGGGCGCGTCGTGATTTATCGCAATGGTGTTGCGTATTATGAACGGCAAGCCAGTGTCGACGGTGACAAGTTAGTCGTGCGGGTGCCCCGCGAGCGCGTCGACGATTTTCTCAAGTCGCTCAAGGTGACAGACGTCGCGACCGGCGAAACCGTGGCCGTGACCATTCCACGCGACAAATCGTCGTCGGATGGCGATCTGATGATGGTGTTGCGGCTGCCCACTGCGAAAGGAATAGCTAAAAACGCGCGGCGGCTAGTCAACATGACCTACGTGACCGAAGCGCCAGCATGGAAGCCAAGCTATCGCGTGGTGGTCGGCAACGACGGTAAGGTCGAGCTTGAAGCCTGGGCAATTATCGACAATACCTCGGGCGAAGATTGGAACAATGTTTTGGTTTCAGTGGGTGCCAGCTCCGCGCTGTCGTTCCGCTACGACCTGTGGCGAGTGCGGACGGTAGATCGTGATGTGTTGGCCAGCGATGAGCGCTTGGCGGTCGCGCCGCCATTAGGGGCGACACCCTATACCGACGACAACGGCGTGACAATTGCTGCGCGCGCGCCACAGCTCAATGTCACAACGACGCAACAAGGCCTGCGCATCTCCAAAGATATGTTAACGCAATTGCCGGTGCCTGGTCGTAGCTTTGAAGGTGCGGCCCTGGCGGCGGCGGGTACTCGCAGCGATGGCGCTGGGGTAAGCGTGAGCGGAACGTCATCTCTGGAGAATAACTACATCGTCGATGGCATCAATACGGCCTCGTTGGCGTTGGGAAACTACTATGGCTACCGTGACGCCGAAGTCACCCGGGCCCGCGATCCGCGCACCGGCGGCGTCGAAGGCGTGGTCGCTGGCATCGCCGGTCCGCAACCGGGCGCGCGGGTCGAACTCACCGGCGGTGGATTGCGTAGCCCGCTGGTTACCAAAGCTGATCATATTGGCCGATTTCATGTTGATGGCTTGACCGCAGGCAACTACAACGTCAAGGTTACTGATCATGGGGCTACGGCAACCGTGAACAACATCAATGTGTTGCCGGGGCGGTTCGCCACCATTGCTCCAAGTGTGGCAGCCGCAACATCGGCGGTTGCATCGGCGGCTGCGGTGCAAATGGCGCGCTGGGCTCAGATGGTGCCAACGTGGCAGCAACGCGGGGCGATCATCGAAGTAACCAGCAAAGCGCCCACCGAAGCTGAAGCAGCACAGCTAGCGCGGCAAGCCGAGGCCCAGTTGCGTGCTGTCGGTGTCAGGGTCGACAACATCCGCATACGGACGGTTGTAGACGGTGATTCGTCGGGCGAAGTGGTGGTTTCCGAAGCAGCGACAGGTGGCGACAGCGGCGCAGCCGAGGCATCTGCGGCGGTGATCGGCGATTCGCATTTCACCTCGCCGCACCCGATGACGGTGGCCGCTGGTGCCAGCGCGATGGTGGCGATGCTACGCAGCTCGACGCCGGGCAGCGAAGTGTACTTGTATGATCCACTTTCGGCGCGCGGCAATGTGCAGTACGCGTTTCGTGCTGTGCGTTTGCAAAACCCTTCAACCTCGGCGCTGGAGCCGGGCCCGGTCACGGTGTACGGCGAAGGCCGCTTTATTGGTGAAGGCATTACCGACGCTGTTGCGGCTGGTGCCACCACGGTTATTCCGTTCGCCCTCGACCGGCAAGTGATTGTGCAAACCAAACTCAGCACCCGCGATGCGATGCAAAAGTTGATTTCCGTGGACTGCGACGGCTTGTGGGCTGAGCTGGAAAAAAACCGCGTCACGCAATTTGTGGTTACCAATCGTGGTGGCACCGCCATGATGGTGCTGCTGCGGCATCGGCTTAGCCCTGGCTATGTGTTGACTAAAGCAACTGGGCGCGAACAAGCTTTAGGCGATTCGCGACTCTTTGAGATCGAAGTGCCGGCTGGCGCAACTAAAACCCTAGAGGTAATCGAAGCGATGCCCAAGGCGGAATACTTTGCAATCAACAGCAGCGATGCGTTGATGCACTTGCGCACGCTTGCGGCTATCACCTCAGTGGCACCCAAGGTGCGCGGTGCAATTACCGATGTGTTAACCACCCAAGCCAAGTTGGCCGGCCTCGATCAACAGATTGCCGGACTACGCGACCAAGCTCACGAATATCAAACGCGCGGCGATGAACTTAATGTGCAACTTGTAACGCTGCGTGCAGTGAAGACTACGGGCGAACTGATGCAGAAATTGCATCAACGCATGGCGGATATTTCTGAGCGCAAACAGAAGACCACCATCGCCATCGTTGAAGCTCAGCAGCAATCCATGTTGTTGCGGCTGCGGTTGCAAGACGGGTATGGCGAGTTGCGTGATGCCACTGTGCCCGGCCGCATTGAGCCTACCATCGGCGTGAATCTTAAGTAATGCTGAGTGATTGCGTCGATTTTTGGGTGATCATGGTTGACCGAAATTGATCATTCGCAGCAACGAGAATTTTCATGGGTTTGTGCTACTAACCGACCCATGGCTGAACAACGATTTGATGCAGTAGTCATTGGCGCAGGTCCCGGTGGTTATCCAACCGCCATTCGCTTGGGGCAACTCAAGGTAAAAACCGCGATCATCGAACGCGAATATATGGGCGGCGTTTGTTTAAACGTCGGCTGTATTCCATCGAAGGCTGTGATTCACGCGGCGAAGACCTACGACAAGCTCGGCCATAGTGAAGACATCGGCATTATGCTGGCGAGCAAACCTGTGCTCGACATGAAAAAGATGCAGGCCTGGAAGGGTGGGGTTGTCAGCAAGCTCACCGGCGGCGTACGCACGTTGCTCAAAGGCAATGGCGTTGAAGTCATCGATGGCTCGGCCACGTTGGAAAAATCTGGCCCCGATGGCCATCGCATCATCGTGACTGGTAAAAATGGTACGTCGACGATAATCGCTAAAAACATTGTGATCGCGACGGGCTCGCGGCCGATGACGATTCCAGGTTTTACCATCGATCAAAAACGGTTGGTTGACTCGACGGGTGCGCTTGCGCTTGATGCGGTGCCGCCACGCATGATCGTGATCGGTGGCGGCTACATCGGCCTTGAACTCGGCATGGCGTACGCCAAATTTGGCACCAAAGTGACCGTCGTCGAAGCAACGTCAAATCTGCTAGGCGCGATGGATAAAGATTGTGTTGCCGTGGTCGCCCGCAAACTCAAAAAACTCGGCGTCGAAGTGATGCTCGATACCAAAGCCAAGTCGTGGGAAGAAAAAGGCGACCGCGCTGTGCTGAACGTCGAACGTAAAGACGGCAGCATGGCGACGATCGACACCGACATAATTCTCATGTCGATTGGGCGTCGACCAAACACCGAAAACCTGGGTCTCGATCTGGCGGGCGTTACCCTCGACAAACGTGGATACATCGTCGCAAACGATCAACTCAAGACAAACGTCGGTGGCATCTATGCCATTGGCGATGTAATCGGCGGCATGATGTTGGCGCACAAAGCCACCAAAGAAGGCGAAGTTGTAGCCGAAATCATTGCCGGTCACAAAGCCGCATTTGATGTGCGCTGCATTCCGGCCGTGGTGTTTACCGATCCGGAAATCGCGTCGGTTGGTTTGACCGAAGACGAAGCCAAAGCCAAAGGTCATACCGAACTCAAGGTTGGCAAGTTTCCATTTGCAGCGCTTGGCCGTGCTTTGTCAGTCAACGACTCGGATGGTTTCGCCAAGATCGTCGCTGACGCCAAGACCGAAGAAGTTTTGGGCGTGCACATCGTTGGCAACGGAGCGAGCGATCTGATCTCAGAAGCCGCGCTGGCGATCGAAATGGGTGCCGTGGTTAAGGATCTGCAATTGACGATTCACCCGCATCCAACGCTGAGCGAAGCGATCATGGAAGCAGCAGCGGCTGCCCTCGGTGAAGCGGTGCATGTGATGAATAAGTAGGGACCCTTCCCGGTCCCTCTTTCGACGACAAGTCGCCGAAATTCACCCTGCCGCACGTTACTCGTGCGGGGCCAGACAGGGACCTTGCTCAGCCTTGGCCGGTCTGTCTACAAAATAGGGACCTTGCCCGGCCTTGCCCGGTCCCTCTCGACGGGCGAAGCCCGCCGATGCACCCTGCCGCACGTTACTCGCGCGGGGCCAGATGATCGCGTCCGTCGTCGGAGGTCCGTCGTCGGACGTCCGAGTACGCAATCCATTCGTAAAGAAGTCGTGCACGTGCAAACGGGTTGCTAGTCCAATCGCTGTTGCAGGTTGGTATCGCGCAAATTTTGCAGGTTGGGTCATGCCGGCCTAACGACGAAGCAGCGGTACCCTTGGGCATGGCTGACTATCCGCATGTTTCGATTATTGGCGCGGGAGCAGTTGGTGTTGCGGTTGCTACTTCGATCTTGCACGGGCGGTTTGCTCCGCGCGTGTCGTTGTTCGACATGAACGCTGACAAAGCATCGGGTGAAGCCATGGACCTGGCCCATGCTGCGCCGCTGTTGGGCAATGCGCAGGTTACCGGCGGAGGGATGGCCGAGGTCATCGGCGGCGATATTTGCATCATAACCGCAGGCGTCAAGCAGCGGCCTGGCGAAGACCGGTTGGCGTTGTTGGCGCGCAATTGCAAGGCGCTCGGCGAAATCGCTGCGACGCTGGAGAAACAAGGCTTGCCGCGCGTCGTAATTATGGTGACCAACCCGGTCGATTTAATGACCGAAGTGATGCGACGACGGTTAGCGCCCCAAGGCGTGGCGGTGTTGGGTTCCGGCACGCTGCTCGACACGCTGCGTTTGCGTTACGCGCTGTCGCGCTTGCTCCATTTGGCACCGTCGAGCATTCACGTTTCTGTGGTCGGGGAGCATGGCAATTCTTCGGTCAGCCTGCTCGACAGTGGCCGCGCTGGTGGCCTGCCGTTGGCGCAGGTTTTTGCAGCCAACAACGTGCGCTTCGACGATGCGCAACGGGCCAGCCTAGCGGCCGACGTCCGTGGTGCTGCGTTCGAAATCATCGCACGCAAAGGTGCGACCAGCCACGCCATCGGTGTAGCGGTCGCACGCATCGTGCAAGCCATCGCAACCGACGAGCGCGTGGTGTTGCCGGTCAGCGCAGTGGTTGAACCTGGCTTGTGCGCCGGTGTGCCCTGTGTGTTGGGTAGCCATGGCGCCACGCCGTTGCCATGGCCGGTGTTGTCGGAGCGCGAGCAACAAGCGCTGGATCAAAGTTTGGCGATTTTACGGACCTCGTTGCAGGCGCTTGATGTCACGGGCGCTGCTACGGGTTTGCGATGATTTCAAGTACGCTGGTAGCGTCCGCGCTTCGGACATCCATTCATGCCGAATAAACACAAAGTACTTTTCGCGTTGGCTTTTGCGTATTTTGGCTGTTACGTGCCTTATAGCGCTATCACCAAAGCGCTGACTTCGGCGCAGATTGCTGGCGATGCCACCGTCACGGGCTTGACGTTGTTGCCGGTGATGACCGCGGCATCCACGCTGGCGATGGTTGCGACCATTGCCGGGTTGGGTTGGTGGCGGTACGCGCGCGGTGTCGACGGTAAAGGTTGGCCGCGACCCAATCGTTGGACATTGCTGTCAGGCCTGGCCACCGCGATGATCTTGGTGACCACGACGTTGGCCTATACGTTCGAAGGCGTCAGTCTCGGTTTTGTGATGCTGGTGATGCGTGGCGGAGTCTTGGTCATTGCGCCGGTCATCGATCTCATGACCGGCCGACGCATTCGATGGTTTTCATGGGTGGCGTTAGGCCTCTCGCTAGTTTCGTTGGCCAACACCTTGCTAACCCGCGTCGGTGATGTGCCTTGGCTATGTGCACTTGATTTAGGCTGTTATTTGCTGGGCTATGTGATCCGCTTACGGCTGATGGCGAAGCTCGGCAAAAGCCACGATCCGAGTGTGCGGCGCCGTTACTTTGTTGAAGAGCAAATGGTGGCAGCACCCGCCGCGGTAGTTTTACTGGTGCTCCTGGCCGTGGTGGGGCCACCCTCGATTCATGTGCCCTTGCGTCACGGCTTTTTTGATCTATGGACTCACTCGACCGTGGGTTGGGCCATTGCGGCGGGTATCTGTTCGCAGGGTACGGGCGTGTTCGGTGGCTTGATGTTGCTCGATGCCAGCGAAGCTACGTATTGTGTGCCGCTCAATCGGGCCATGAGTATTCTTGGTGGCGTGGTGGCGGCTTCGGTGTTGGCGCTGTGGTTTGGGGTCAAAGCCCCGTCGCTGGGCGAGCTGATTGGGGCAGGGCTGTTAGTCTCGGCGATTGGCGTATTGTGGCTGGGACCGCTGATTTCACATCGCATGGCCGTCGGGAAAGCGTAAATCGATGGGCTCGAAGTCCGGCCGATTGCTGTTTGGTCGCCAAGCGTAGCCGTGGCATACTGCGGCGATGAAAACACTCAGCGTGATCGCCGGTTTGGGTTTGTTGGCGTCGGTCAGCGTTGCGGATGCGCACATTCGTTTGGACTCGCCGTCGCCGCGTACAACCGCACTCAAGACCGGGCCTTGTGGTGCACCGGGTTCGGTGCGAGGCAGCAACGTCACGGTGCTCGCGCCTGGCGCAACCATTGAAGTTAGCTGGACTGAAACGGTGAATCACCCTGGGCATTATCGCGTCAGTTTCGATGCTGACGGCCAAAACTTCACCGTGCCGCTAAGCTTCACCGATCTTACCCAGACCATGAACGTGCTGGTCGATAACATCACCGACCGTTCGGGTGCGAATTTGGTCTACAAACAAATGGTGACGTTGCCCAACATCACCTGTGAAAATTGCACGCTGCAGGTGATTCAAATGATGACGGACAAGCCGCCATATGGCGATGGCAATGATTTGTATTTTCAGTGTGCTGACATTGCGCTGCGGGCCGGCACGCCAACGCCAGCGGTGGATGCTGCACCGGCGCTGGTTGATGCGCCCACCGGTGCCGATGCGGGTAGCATGGCGCCAGCCTCGGGCGGCGGGTGTCGTACTGGCGGCACCGGTACCGGCTGGCTCACGTTCATCGCGATGGTGGGTGCGGGCGCGTTTGGGATGCGTCGCCGTCAGCAGTCATGAACGATTTGCTCGTCGAAGATCTGGGGCTGCGCAGCTATCGCGAGATCTGGGAGCTGCAAATCGAACGCGTCAATGCGCGGCAGCTAGATGCTTGTCCGGATTCCGTACTGTTGGTGGAACATCCGCATGTCATTACGTTGGGGCGCGCGCAAAAAGCGCAAGGCAATGTGCTAGCAGCTGGCGATGTCGAAGTGGTGGCCGTCGAGCGCGGCGGCGATGTGACCTACCATGGGCCTGGGCAGTTGGTGGCGTATCCCATTTTGAAACTCGGCGAAGGTGAAAAAGACCTGCATCGTTTTTTACGCAACCTCGAACAAGCGGTGATCTTGACCTGTGAAGAAGTTGGGCTTGCGGTCGGGCGGGAACCGGGCAAGACCGGGGTGTGGACGCCAAGTTCGCCGGCGCGCAAGCTGTGTTCGATCGGCATTGCGTGCCGCAAGTGGGTGACGTTTCACGGGCTCGCGCTCAACGTAAGCACCGACTTGTCGTATTTTTTTCGCATCAATCCGTGCGGCTTTGAAAGTGGCGTGATGACCACGGTGGCGCAAGAACTCGGTGTTGGCATTGCGATGGCTGACATCAAAACCAGCCTAGCGCGGCATCTTGGCACCACGCTCGGTCGTCGCATTGTGCGCGCGTGAGTGAAGGCGCAAGTAATGCAGCGGCGGTTCCGCAGGGAGCCGCTGCAATCACTCGGCGAATCATCACGCTGGCCTCGGCACGTGCGCTCAATACGCTAGGTCGGCAAATTATTTCCGTCGCAGTTGGCTGGGAACTGTACGCTCGTACCCGCAGCGCATTGACCTTAGGTTTGGTCGGCTTGGTGCAAGTTATCCCGGTGGTGCTGCTATTTCTCGCTGCCGGCAACGCTGCTGATCGGATGAATCGTCGAGCGCTGGCGACCGCAGCCGTTGCGCTGACCGGCTTGTGTGGCGTTGGCTTGGCGATAACTTCGGCGATGGATGCCCCAGTCCCGGTGTATTTGGCCCTGCTGTTCATCTTGGGTGTGGCGACATCGTTTCATTCACCCGCCAGTTCGGCCGTGGTCACCACGGTGATTCCGCGTGCGAGTTTGGCTCGTTACAACACCATCGGCTCATCGGCGTATGAAGTCGCAGCGATCGCTGGCCCGGGCATCGCTGGCGTGCTGCTTGCGGTGATTTCGGCATGGGCGGTGTATGCACTCACTGCGGCTACTGCGTTTGGCGCGGTGGCCTGTTATCTCGCACTGCCGGCGACGCCGCCGTTGCGTGATGCCATCACCGAGAAAGCCAGTGATCGCCGCGACTGGCGGGTAGGCTTGCGCTTTATTTTTTCGTCGTCGCTGTTGCTCCCAGCGCTGACGCTCGATTTATTCGCCGTGCTGTTTGCAGGCGTCACGGCATTGTTGCCGGTAGTGGCCACCGAGATGCTGCATACCGATTCGGTCGGCTTAGGTATTTTGCGTGCGGCGCCGTCGTTGGGTGCAATCGGCATGGCCGTTGTTACGACCAAGCTCACGCCATGGCGCCACCCTGGGCGGGTGCTGCTGATTGTCGTGGCGTTGTATGGTGTGATCACCGTTGGCTTTGGCTTTGCTCGCTCCATGCCGTTGGCCGTTGGCTTGCTGTTCGTCGGTGGTGCGCTCGATAATATCAGCGTGGTGATTCGCATCACCCTTGAACAGATGGTGGTGCCCGATGCCATTCGCGGGCGGGTGAGCGCGGTGCATCACGTCTTTATCGGGATGTCGAATGAGCTAGGCGAACTCGAATCCGGGTTGGCGACGCATCTGGTTGGCCTCGGCCCAACCATTATTGGTGGTGGCCTGTTGGCGATTGCCGTTGTCAGCTTTGTGGCCTGGAGGTGGCCAGGGTTGCGGCAGATGCCACCATTGGCCGAACTGCGGCCGGCGTCGGAGATGTCGCCGCCGCCACTGCCGACCGCGCCGTAGCAGATAGAGCTAGCCAGTTCGAACTGAAAAATCGCGCGCTGCGATGACTTTGTTTTCTTCGAGATCGACTAAAAAACTTCGACCTGAACCAATGCGGCCGTCGAACTGCATCAAGAACCAAACGTCGAGGGTCCACCGCGCATGTTCGGCTTCACACGGTGGCGTCCACGAAACGGCTTCTAAATCACCGAGGTAGCCTGGGCGTTGAGGGGTGGTGGCAATCAAGCGTTGGTATTCTTCGCTGGTTTGCACCAAGGCGATAGCTTTGCTTGCATCATCAGCACCGATGGTGCGGCGCCAGGCTGACGTCAGCCGACAACGACCGATTTTACCGTCGAGCGAGAGTTCAATTTCGTAGGCTTCGTCGGCTGCAATGCCTTCGAAATCTGGCACGTCGAATTCGGGATACTTATCGCGTTCGGCAATTTCTTCAACCCGGTCATCAAACGCTTCAAGGCCGCTATCAAGCGCAGCGTCGGTGTAGTAGCCATACACGCGCAGCACTAGATTTTGGGTCGGTAGCTTGTGATCCCAATCGATCACCGTAATCGCGCCGGCGTAGGTTTTGCGAAAGCTGATCATCGGTGGCAACGCACCGGCGACGCGGCTGGCATCGCCTTCACCCGAAAAGACGCCTTGGTATGCGACCCGCGGGTGCAACCGAATGTCTTCTGCAATGAACGCGCGAAGGTCTGTTTCCACCGTGGGCGAGTGTACACGGGGCAGCGCCACAGTGTCAGCTACCGTCACGAGTTTATGCGGCTGCGCCGTCGACAGCAGGATCGGTGGCGGTTTCGCCTGTGGTGTCGGTCAGCAATTCGGCTGGGCTGGCGTCGCCCCGAGCAATGCGCTCAGCGAAGAAATCTTCAACTAAATTGGCAGCATCGACGACTGATTTGACGTCCCAAACGGCGATGCGCAGTGCGTTAATGCCTTCCAAGCCACGAGCGTACCAGGCACAGGCTTTGCGCACTTCTTGCAGCATGCGTGGCCCAGATTTGAGTTGGTTGATCAGTGCAACATGGCGGCGAAACACGGTGAGCCGTTGTTCCAGCGTTGGTGGCCCGGGGTCTGGTTGGCCGGCGTTTAGCGCGGCTAAGCGGGCAAACAACCAAGGATTGCCCATCGCACCACGGCCAATCATCACTGCATCGCAGCCGGTCGCTTCGCGCATTCGCAAAAAACCCTCGATATCAATTACGTCGCCGTTGCCAACCACCGGGATGTGGCGCGGTACGGCAGCCCGCACTTCGGCGATGATGCCGTGGTCGCTTTTGCCTGAAAATCCTTGGGTGCGAGTGCGGCCGTGAACCGTAATCATCTGCGCGCCGGCTTCGACCATGGCGCAGGCAAAATCGGGTGCGTTGCGATTGGCTGGATTCCAACCAGCGCGATGTTTCACCGTGACCGGAATGTGAACTGGAACCGCTGCGACCACGGCGCGCACCAACTGCTGCGCGATGGCGGGCTCGCGCATCAAGGCCGAACCGCACTCACCCGCGACCACGCGTTTGGCTGGGCAACCCATGTTGATATCGACGAGCGAGGCCCCAATATCGACTGCCATTTGTGCAGCCTTTTGCATCGGGCCTTCTTCGCGACCAAAAATCTGTACGCCAAATTGCCGGCCGTTTAGGCTCGCCGTCATTTTGCCCATAGTTTTAGGATCGCCGATCGACAACGCATGTGCCGACAAGAATTCGGTGATGGTAAACCCGACGCCAAATTCTTCGCACACTGTCCGAAATGGCAAATCGGTGACCGAGGCCATCGGTGCCAAGATGACAGGTGAGGTAATGGTAATCGGGCCGACCTTCATAGCGCCTGACGTATACCGATTTTTCCGACCCCGGTCATCTGCAAAAGGCTAGAACCCCGATCGGGGCTCGAAGATATCCGACGGCGAATTGACGTTGTGAAAGCAAGCTAAACCCGGGTCGATCGCGCGGACCTCGGTTTCATCGACAAAACAGGTAGCCATCGACGGATCGAGCAACGCAGCGGCCACTTTGTTATGACCAAGTGCCAACCGCTGCGCGATCACGGCGGCGGCGCGGTCATGAAACAAGGTACACAATGGCTGCGGTCGCTGGTCGACGATGAACGCGATCGCACCAGCACCGCTAGCGTCAGCGAGGGCAATGCGTGCGACCAAGAGGGACAACACATCGATGCGCAGATTGGGCATGTCGCCAGCAACCACCAGCTGCCAGCCCCGATAACATTGTAATGCCGCATGAATCCCGGCAAGCGGACCGCCATCCGCGACGCTATCAAGCACGACCGGCAGCGAGCTCCATGCCACCGGTTGTTGAGCTGCGATGACAATGTGATCACACAATTGGTTCAGCACCGCACACTGTCGATCAAAGATGGTGCAGCGATCAATTTCGAGCATGGGTTTAACCGCACCGGCATAGCGCCGAGCCTGGCCGCCGGCCAAAATAACCCCAATCACTTCAGCAGCAATTCAATCGAATCTTGCGCTGGCGTCGTGACTTCGATACCGGCGGTGGTCGCAAAGACCGATACTTCTGCGCGCACGCCGAACGCGACGTCGCCGTGAAAGTACAAGCCGGGCCCAACCGAGAAGCCAGTGCCGGCCATAATCGTACGATTGTCACGGCTCGTCGTGTCGTCGAGATCCGCACCGTGGCCTTGCAGCATGGTGTCGATTGAATGGCCCGCTGCATGTACGATCGATGCGCCAAACCCGCTTTGGTTGAGCGAGCCACGGACCACGGCGTCGATCTCAAAGCCTTTGAGCCCTGGTCGTTTGCTCTTGCGTTCTGCCAATGTCGAAAGCGCGAGGTCGCGTGCCGACGTCACAGCTTCAAACGCGCGCGCGATCGGCGCTGGCACGTTGTCGTCGGCAATCGCCATGCCGGTGAGTGCTGCGAAAACCGTATCTGGTTTGTCGACGCGTGCGGCAATACGGATCATCACTAGCTCACCACGGCGTAACGTGGCTGAGCTTTGGCTGGTAGCGCGATAGCCTGGGTCGGCGGTGTGTGCAGCGAACGCCACGACCGGGACTGGTCCGGTCACGCCGCGCATTTTCATGCTGCGGACCAGCTGTTGCTGCAAATCCCATTCGGTCATCGGTTGCCCGGCACGCATGCGTCCGCTGATGGTGGCAAACGCTTCGCGGCGCAATTCATGAACGTGATGGGCTGCAACCAGATGTGAGGCCCAGCCATCGGCACCCCACATCGCGCGGGTATATTGCACCAACGTGTCCGACGAGCGCAGGGTGATGCCCATGCCACGCAACAGTTCTGCGCTGCCTGCATCTAACCGCGATACCGACGGTAAAATCGCTTTGGGCGAATATTCAGCAGCGAGGATAAGTTTGCCTTTCAGTGCAGTTTTGAGCATCGCCGGTAGGTCGCGATAGCCAGCGTATGGCAAGCGTTTACCTTCGACGGTAAACAAGGCGCAGTCGGCCGCTTGGCAAATCAAGGTGGCTTCGCCTTTTTGCGGCACCAAGAAGAACCACGGTTGCGCCGGCAGAGCTTGTGGTTTGGTGCCGAGCACAAGTTCTTGAGCGATGGTATTGCGACCACCATTGTCCGCTAATAACCATCCGTCGAGGCGCGCCACCGCGAGTAAGCCGGCAAGCGCACTTTGATTCGACAACGCAATCCGTGGCGGCGGTAGAGGTGAGGCTGGCGTCGCTATCGAAGCTGGCAGGGCCGGGGGTGTTAGCAACGGCTTTGCGACCGACGACGCAACATACGGATTGACGGCTACCGTCGACGCGGATGGCATTGGTTGTGGCGCTGGCCCAGCTGCGTACGGATTCGGCATTGGCACAATGGCGTTGGCGAATTCGGCGTACGGGTCAATTGTTTTGTTTGCGGTGGTGCCGCCTCGGCGGCGCGGGTTTGCGGTAGGCGTGACATTCACAAGCTCAAGCGGCGACGACGCATTGCCGTTGGCGAGCTGCGGCGTTGCCATCGGCGCGGCCGGAGCGTAGGGGTCGATAGTCTTGATGGCCGACTTGGTTGGCTTCGGGTTGGTGGCCGGCGGTGTTGCAGGCGTAGGCTCAGCATACGGATCAATCGGGCCGCGTTTGCTTGGAGTTTTTGTGGCGCGCCCGTCTGCCGTCGGAGGTTCGTTGTCTTTGGGCGCCGCTGCCGCTTGATGCACGCTGGCGCATAGTGCAAAGACAGTTACAGTCAAACGTGTCGCAGTGGCGGTCATGGCGTGGCGTTACCTTTCGCGTGGGCCTGGCACCAATGCCAGCTGGTCGACAAGTGCTTTATGGATAGCACCATTTGACGCCACAATTTCAGCTTTGTGCGGGTCGAACGCGCCGCCCGTCGTGTTGGTCACACAGCCGCCAGCCTCTGTGACAATGATTGCGCCAGCCGCGACATCCCAGGGCTTGAGTTTACGTTCCCAATATCCGTCGAACCAGCCCATCGCGACCATGCAAAGATCCAGTGAAGCTGAGCCAAAGCGTCGGCAGGCCGTCGCTGTGCGCTGCATGTGTTCCCACGCAGCGAGGTTATTGTCGGCGCTGGTCGCCAAATCATAAGGAAAGCCAGTGGCTAACAACGCTTGATCAAGCTGGCTTGTTGAACTCACGCGCATGCTGGCTGCGGCCCCGCGCACCACGCTGTGCGCTCCGCCGCCCTGGCGCGCACTGAACCACCAACCTAACGCCGGCGCTGCTACCACGCCGGCCATCGCGACGTGGCCATGCATGAGTCCAATCGAAATAGCCCACATCGGCAAGCCATGCGCAAAATTAACCGTGCCATCGATCGGATCGACGAGCCAATACCAATCTCGGTCGATATCGATGTCGCTTCGGCTACCTTGTTCTTCGCCGATGATCGGTATCTCGGGTGTCGCTTGGGCCAGCGCCGCGCGGATAACCGTTTCACTGTGTTCATCCCATTCGGTTACTAAATCGCGCGTATTGGTTTTGCTGCGCACCGTCGCAGCGACCGCATGTTCAAGTACGTTGGCTGCGGCTCGGGCCGCGAGGTCGGCGGCGGCGAGGGCATGGTCAAGTCGGTTGGCCAGTTCGGGCGTCATGGAGCAACTTCGATAGAATTGCTGTTAAAGATCAAGGCGCATCGCGACAGCGTTGCTGGCGATGTCAGCGATGAACGGGTGGCTTTGCGCAACTCGGGTCGAGATCGTTGAGCGATCGACCGAGCGGAATCCGAATTTTGCAGCAAAAAAATCACTTGCCGACTCGGTTAGCAAATACATCCGGCGCACGCCTCGGTAGCGCGCTTGACTGACTGCTAAATCCGCTAACATCCAACCGTAGCCACCACCACGTCGGCTTGATGCAACGGCCAGCGAGCGCAATACTGCATCGTCGCCAAACACTTCTAACGCAACGCAGCCGATCATGCCGGTTTCGTCGCGCAAGGTGAAAAATACTGGAAAGTGCGGATCGGTAGCACCGTCGATGCCGAGGTTGTTGTCGGTGAGCAGCTGCCGCACTTCCACCATGTCGGTGCGACGGCCCGGCCGCATTGCGTCGCCAATGGCGTCGAGCAAGCGGTCATGGAAGCCGTCAAAACTACCCGATGACAACGCGCAAACCACATCGCCCGGTGCAGTGCGATCGGTTAGATGTTTGACGATTTGTTCAACTTCGGCCAAGTAGGTGGCAGGCGTGCCTCCACGGTGCAAATCGAGTGCAAGCTTTTCTGGGTCGAAACGTTCGTCGACGGGAATTTTAGATGGATCGAACAATTTACCAACGACAACTTCATCGGCATGGGCGAACGCGGTTGCGAAATCTTGCTGAAAGGTATTGCGCCGAGAGGTTGCCGAACGTGGATCGTACACGGCAAATAACCGGCGGTTGGTGAATCGGCCGCGTAAGGCTTTAAGGGTTTCGCGCACCGCTGTCGGGTGGTGACCATAGTCATCAAGGACCACGACACCGCCGGCAATACCGCGCAACTCTTGACGGCGTCGCACGCCAGCAAAACTCGAAATGCCATCGGCAATTTGGTCGATCGTCAATCCGCGCCCAACACAAATGGCGATCGCAGCGAGGCAATTGGCTACATTGTGGCGCCCAGGCAGGAGGGTTTCGAAGCGCTCAAGCCGTTCGATCGTGGTCCCACTCCGGCGGAAAACATCAAAGCTAAGCCGGCCCGACTTTAGGTTGGTTAGGTTGGTGGCCCACCAGGTTACGCCGTCGGGGGCGGCGACATCTGCCTCCATGACAGCGTAGCGTTCGACGGTGCAGCGCGCTTGTTGTGCTAGCTCAAGAGCCGCCGGGGCATCGTTGGCAACCACCAGCAGCCCGGTGCTTGGAATCAACGCAATAAACTGCGCAAACGTAGCTTTAACTGCGTCGAACGACGCGAAAATATCGACGTGGTCGAGCTCGATCGAGGTCAGCACTACGCTTTGTGGGCGGTAGTGTAAAAACTTCGAACCTTTGTCAAAAAACGCGGTGTCGTATTCGTCGCCTTCGACGACGAAATCTGGTCCAGCGCCGTATTGAAAGCCGGCACCGAGCGCAATTGGCACGCCGCCAACAAACAGCCCAGGTGCACGCCCAGCCGAGTCCAAAATATGAGCCAGCAGTGCGGTCGTGGTGGTTTTGCCGTGAGTCCCTGAAACCACGATGCTGTGACGATCAGCTAAAAAATGCTTACCTAAGACCGCCGGGAACGAAGTGAGTTCGATGCTACGTGCTTGTGCGGCGATGACCTCGACGTGATCTTTGCCATGCACATTACCAACGACCACCATGTCGGGCAGCCAATCGAGATTTGCTGCACTGTACGGTGTGAAAATCGGCACCCCGAGCGCTGCAAGTTGTTCGCTCATGGGGGGATAGACTGCTACATCGGAGCCTCGTACGTCATGACCGGCCGCAGCTAGCAAGCCAGCTACCGCGCCCATCCCCGTGCCGCCGATGCCAATCAAATGAATCTTCACGCCTCATGACCGTACAGGGCTGCCATCACCGGGTAAAGGGAGTGGCTAAAGTTTTGGTAGCCATCCACTTTGTCGGCTCGCGTGGTAGTCTGCAACAACGGTGCAGGGATCGTCGCATGAACGTAGAGGGCACTTTCGCGGCAAAGTTCGCCTCGGTCGCAGCTTGCCCGTGCGGATTGCAGCTAACCCAACGGGGTTACCGGTGTCGAAGGCCGCAGCGGCCAGCTGGCGCGACGCGCAAACGTTGGACATCGGTATCGGTGGTGCCTTTATCGTTGACGCAGACTTGCTGATTGGCGCGAACCTCTGGGTCGAGTTGCAGTTGCCCAGCACCGAGCAACGTTTTGTCCTGCCCGCTATTGTGCGCTGGGTTGGTGATCAGCGCCCTGCGGTTGTTGAGGGGGAAGCTGCGAGCAACCCCCTTCGTGTGCGTGGCGGCGGGGTGCAATTTGTTGATGTCGACGTTGATGTGTTGTTAGAACTCAATGACTATTTTGCCGAGCTGTAAACGCGGGCATCGTGGCCACCGCATCGTGGTTGCAATTGCCGCGCTGCTGGTAAGTTGTGTCATCGCTGGCCGTTCGGCTTCGGCGCATCAAAGTTCGATCAAATATTTTGAGTTGACCGTCGATGACAACGCGATCGAAGTGCGAGTGCGAACCGCACGCGCCGATTTGGCCACGCCGCTGCGTAGTACCGATGAACGCGAACCAGCGGCTGCGGAGATTTTGGCCCAGGGCAACGCTGTCGGCAGGTTCGTGGCTGGGTGGCTCGCGGTGGTTGTTAACGCTGCGCCGTGCGTGCCGCAAGCTACCACGGTCGCCATCGATGCCGACCCGCGTTTTGTCGCGGTGCAATGGCGTTTGCAGTGCGCCATTGCAGTGACATCGCTGGCGCTGTCCTTTGATGAATTTTTTGTCCTCGATCAGCAGCATCTCGCCATGGTCAGGTTGGTTGCGCCTGGTACTGACGCCGTTAATCTTGTGGTGCGGGCGGATGCGCCTCGAATTGAGCTTACGATTGGAGCTGAGCGGCCAACTCGTTACGGCACCTGGGTCCGCCTTGGCCTCGATCATATCTACAGCGGCACCGACCACATCTGCTTTTTGTTTGTGTTGCTACTCGTGGTGGTGATTCGCGGCACCAAGGGTGAGGCCGGTTGGCAATGGCAGGCCGAAACACCGCTACGGGCACTGCGCCACACGGCGGCGGTGGTCACTGCGTTTACCGTGGCTCACAGCATTACATTGATCGCCGCATCGCTGCAGCTCATCGCGTTACCTGGTCGGCTGGTTGAGGTTGTGATTGCAGGTTCGATCGTTTACACGGCGATCGAAAATATTGTTCATCCGGCGGTGCGCTGGCGTTTCGCCCTGACGTTTGGCTTTGGCTTGATCCACGGTTTGGGGTTTGCGTCGGCGCTCGCCGAATTGTTGCCGCCCAGTGATGTCGTTGTGCCGTTGTTGTCGTTTAACATTGGGGTAGAGCTGGGCCAGCTTTCGTTGGTGATCGTTGCATTGCCGTTGTTGTGGTTACTAGTACGTGTGGTGGGTACCTTGCACTACCGTCGGCTCGTGATGCCGGCGATTTCCGTGGTCGCAGGTGGGCTCGGGACGTGGTGGTTGCTGCAACGGTTGTAGGCAAGATCGGGCAAAGTAGAGGCTTTTGTTGGTTGTGGTGAAACAAGCGGAAAAACAGTGTCAACCGTGGTTGAACAATCGGTATAATGACCACGCGTGGTCAGTGAAGTTAAAGCAGAGCGAGCCATCGTCTTATATGTGGACGGTGATGACGTCAAACGCGCGACGTTAGCTGCGCAAATGGCCGACGACAGCGTCGATGTTGTGGGTTGTCCCGATATCACCTCGGCCAACGCAATTCTCGCGACACTCGATTCGCTCGCAGCGCTGGTCGTCGATGTCGAATCGATCGGTGGCAGCGTTGCGTTACAACTCTTTCAACTTGTTGCCAATGACACGCGCGCCGAGCTGCGCAACTGTCGGCGTATCGCCATCTTCGTTGACCACGGCGCACGGGCGGTGGCCATGGGTTGGCCGACCCACAAACAGTTGGTGCAGCGGCCACTCGACGAACATATCTGGGAGCTCCGAGGTTCGTTGCGCTCGCAATTGCAATTGGCTGTGGCGCTGAGCACTGCGCGAGTAGGGGCTAGCGCGGGCGGGGTCGCGGTTGCGGATGTCGGCCTACGTGACGGATTGACCGGGCTGTACACCCACGGGGCATTTCAAGAACGGCTACGTGAAGAAGTGGCGCGAGCCGAGCGCTACGGCCAGCCGATGTCACTCGTCATTATTGATATCGATCAGTTTTCAACGGTGAACTACGATTTAGGCTACAGCGCCGGCGACGATGTCTTGCGCCGCATCGCTACCGCGCTATCCGATGCCGATGTCACCGACGCAGTCCGGCGCTCGGACATTGCGGCCCGGCATAGCGGTGGCGAGTTTGTGTTGTTGTTGCCGGAAACCCGTAAAGCTGGTGCGTTGACGCGCGCCGCGCGGTTGCGTGACGCGGTCGCAGCCATGCAAATGCCAGGGTCTCGGGTTATTTCATTGTCGATGGGTGTTGCATGTTTTCCCGACGACGCTGCCGACAGTGATTCGCTGTTAGCCGCATCGCAAGCGGCGTTGCGTGGTGCGAAGCGGGCCGGGCCGGGCCGGATTCATTTTTTCGCTGCCGACAGTAATTTCGACACCACCAGCACCGTTGCGGGGACAACTCGAACGTTTGATCGCGAACGACAACCGGTTGCAGATCGATTTCGGCCGCATCATGACCGGCTCGGTGAAGTCACAGGTATCCTGCAACGCGATCGCTCGATTTCGTGCTTGCTGGTAGATCTAACTCGCCTACGTCGCGTCGAACTTGATTTAGGCATTGCGCATCACACTGAAATCTACGATCGCGCAGCCAATGTGCTCGATGCGATGCGTGGCACCTTGCTCACGGATACCGATCTCATTTGTAGAACTGGCGATGGCGATGGATATCTGGTGTTTTTGACCAACCGCACGCCGGCAAGTCAAGCTGGGCAACCAGTGCGCTTTGATCTCGACGCGCTCGCCCTCGCAGTTGAAGACGCGGTCGAATTGTCATTGGCTCCAGCGGCGCGCGAGTTGTTACGCGAACAGCCGCGGATTACGGTGGGGTCAGCGCGGGTTTTGGGTAACTCCATGTTACGGCCCGAACGCTTGATCACGCGGCTGATCGCCGATGCTAACGCCTCAGCGCGCATTGGTCGTGAACGCTCCTTACAACGGCACAAAGCAGCGCTACAAGATCTTATTTTGGGCGATGGCTTAACCTCGGTGTATCAGCCTATTGTGGATCTGCGCAGTGGCGATATTTTCGCCTATGAAGCGCTGATCCGCGGACCGCGCAATACCGCCATGGAGTCCCCGGTTACGTTGTTTGGCGTCGCTGACGAAGTGGAGCTTACTTTTGAACTAGATCGTGCGTGTTTCCGGCGCGCATTGCGCAGTGCAGTTGGGTTGCCCCCCGTGCATCGGTTGTTTGTAAATCTACTGCCGATGTCATTTTACGACGCCAGCTTTATTGAGCTCGAAGTATCGAATCTACTCAACGTGGCGGGCTTGACCCCAGCGAACATCGTTTTTGAAATCACTGAGAAATTAGCGATCGAAAATTTCGCATCGTTTCGTCGGGCTTTGGCAACGTACACGGCGATGGGATTTGGCGTTGCCATTGATGATGTTGGGACCCGCCATTCGAATTTGGAAACCGTGATGGCGTTGCGTCCGCATTTTATTAAGATCAGTGATGTCTTGGTTCGCGGCATTGCACGCTCGCCGGTGAAACGCGAAATGATGCGGTCGTTAGGTCGCATCGCCGAGGCGATTGATGCCGTGGTGGTGGCGGAAGGCATCGAGACCCCCGACGATTTGGCCGTGTTACGTGACCTAGGGCTGCGTTATGGGCAAGGCTATTTCATGGCACGGCCTGGGCCACCGTTCCCTGATTTGTTGCCGGGCGTGCGCGACACCATCGCAGAAATTTCTTCTTCACATAGCGCCCATCGCACCACTGATTGGGAGCGAATCAGCGACGATGGTGAACCCGACGACGATGGCAATATCGCAAGCGATGAAGTGCAGGTGCCGAGGCCAGCGGTGCTGCCGCACCGAGGGGTCGCAGCCGGCTCGATTCCACCCAATGTGAGTGCTTTGGGGTCACGCCCAAGTGTCCCCATCAACGCGTTTCGCGAAGATGAGATCACCAACGACTTTGCAAAACCTCTCGATGAATTGACGGGTATGGGCTCCAACCCGAATCCAAGCGCGTTGCCACCGCCTGAGGTCGAGGTGTCAGGCTGGACGCCGTTGGCAAATTCACGGGTTAGCGACGAACCAGCGTTAATGCAATCGCTGGTGCGGTTGCGCACCGACAGCGAAACTTCCACCGATGGGTCCGACGTCGGTGATGAAATGCCGCCGTTTGAAGATACTCGCGCATAGCGGTCGACAAGGGTTTCGGGCCGTCAACCCTGGGAGTACAATCGCGAGCGCTACATCGTTGGGAGAATACCGTGAGCATGGATCGTCCGTCATTTCATAAGCTGTTGGCCTTTGGTATCGAGCGCGGAGTCTCGGATATTCACTTTGAAGTCGGCTACCCACCGCATTATCGCCTCAACGGTGAACTGCTGGGCGCTATCAAGGTGCCGCCGCTCACCGCGTCGGACACCGAGTCCATCGCCAAGATAATTCTTGAAGATCGAAATACCACGGTCGATTTTTCGCGGCGTTTTGCTGAAATCGACGTGTCGTACTCGTTGGCACAACGCGGGCGTTTTCGTGCTTCAATTTTTCGGCAGCGTGGCGCGGTCGGGATTGTGCTCCGGCTCATTCCGATCCAAGTGGTTTCGCTGGAGTCACTGAATCTGCCACCGGTGCTGTCCGAGATTGCTGATGTGCGACGCGGCATGGTCTTGGTTACGGGTGCGACCGGCAACGGTAAGTCGACCACCATGGCCGCGATGATCAAGTACATCAACGAAACCCGCCATGCTCACATCATCACGGTTGAAGATCCGATTGAGTACATGCATGAGCCGCAGAAGTGCATGATCATTCAGCGCGAAGTTGGCGCTGACACCGAAAGTTTCAAAGACGCGTTGATCGCAGCGATGCGGCAAGATCCTGATGTCATCATGGTTGGCGAGATTCGCGATCGCGAAACTGCTTCAACGTGCCTTAAAGCGGCTGAGACGGGGCACTTGGTGCTATCGGCGATTCACACCCCCGATACCATGGCCACCATTCAACGTTACGTCGGTTTGTTTGATCCCGACGAGCAGGAAGTGGTGCGTGATCGCCTCGGTGATTGTTTGCAAGCTGTCATCTCATTGCGTTTGCTGGTGAGCAAAGACGGCCGACGGCGTATGCCTGCGGTTGAAATTTTGCGGGTCACGCGCACCATCCGCGAAGCAATTCGCTCGGGTCGGTTGTCGGACATCCCTGAACTGATCCGCAAGGGCCGCGATTTGTACTCGATGCAACTCTTTGATCAACACTTGGTTGATCTGGTTGGTTCAGGACTCATCTCGATGGAAACCGCGATTTACGCGTCGTCGAACCCTGAAGAGTTTGAGCGTTCGTTGCGAGTTGATTAAGCGGCATTGTCGCTGGCGTTCGTACAGGCGTAATCGGTCGAGCGTCCTTCATGCCAGGCCACTACGCCGATCTATTTTTTTAGCGATTTGCGCGGCTGTGTAAAATTTATGAAACCAAGCGTCGTACTCGCTGTCTGACTGAGTAAGAACGCTCGTTGATGTTGCTGGCAACTTCGCCAGCGCTCAGCGATGAATGCGTTCGTCGTCGACACGTTGCGGAGGTTCGCGGTTTTCGCGGACTTCGAGCCCACGTCGGCACAGCCCCGTCACGCCTGGAGTAGCCATGTCGCACATCCAACCACCTGTTCCTGCCACCGCCATTGAAGTTGTTGCTCAGTTAGGCAATTCCATCGTTAGCACACGCCATGTTACGGCGACCGCACCACGACGCAGCCCTTGGATGCCGGCTGCGATTGGAGCGGGCTTGTTGTTGTTAACGCTGGGCCTTGCTGCGCATGTTCTAAGCGTCACTAACCACAACACTGCGTCGTTGGCGACATGGTTGGCAGCCAAGCGCCCGATGTGGGCCTTTCGGCCAAGCATGGTTAGCTTGTGGATCGATTGGGCCATGCCAATCACTGCGCTCGGCAGCTTGAGTATGTTTGGTTGGGCCTTGCTGCGTTGGCAGCGTGCTCCAGGTGTCCATCGATTTGCCATCGGTGGAGCGCACTCGGATCTGCCGATCGATGGCATTGAAATGACCGAAGTCGTCACAGCCACCCAACAAGGGTTGGCTTTGTCGGTCGCGCGTTTTAATGGCTCGGTGCAACGCGATGGCGCCGCCGCAGCGGCTTTCACGGCATCGACGTTTGTCGCCAACAAAGGTGATCATGCCACGCTCGAAATCGGTGCGATGACGTTACATCTTACGGGTGTTGATGCACCGGCTCATGTGGTGGGCGCGCCTGGTCTGACCCGCGAACGTGCTGGCTTGTTGTATTTTGCCGGTGCTGCGCTGGGCCATGTTGCTTTGTTGTTCCTGGCCATGAACCTCGGTTCGGATGCCACCGCTGGCGGTACCGATGCCGATGACAACGAGCCTATCCGAATGGTTTCGTTGCCCGACACTACCAATGAAGATCTTGTTGCCAAGATCGATCCTGACCAAGGCGACGTCGGTGGCCAGACCGCTGGCGGCACGTTGATGAAACTGGCACCCGACAAACCAACGGGTGCCGAAGGCGGCAACGATGCCAAGTTGCCACCGGGCGCGAAGGGCAACTCAACCAATGCCGAAGCTCGTGCCAGCGCGATCGATGCGGCTTCCCGATCGGGGATTCTGTCAGCAATTACTAATGACCGCATGGCGGCGCTGATTGGCGACACGTTTGTAGATGCAGATGGTTTGAGCAACTCAGGTCTATTTGGCGGGGTATTTGGCGAAGGTGGCGACGGCACTGGTGGTCAGTTTGGTTCGCGCAAAGGCGGCGGCGGCGGTTTGTATGGTGGCCCAGGTAGCGGCGTGAAAGTTGGCGGATTCAATACTATTGGCGACGGCAATCGGGCTGGTCAAGACTGGGGCAATTGCATTGATTGCCCACCAGGTAAGGGCCGTCATCACGCACCTGTCGCTCCAAACGTGAAGTTCGAGCCACCGCAAGTTGAAGGTGACTATGACAAAGCCTTGATCAAGCGTGCGATGAAGATGAATCAAAGCAAGATTTCGTACTGCTACGAAAAAGCGCTGTTGGCGCAACCGGACCTTAACGGCACCGTGATGGTTGAATTTGCGTTGCATACGCCAACCGGCCGGGTGTTGAGCTCCAAAGCTCGCGGTGTTGACCCAGAAGTTGCGCAGTGCATCGCCGGCATCATCAGCACGATCAGTTTCCCTACTCGTGCAGCAATGGCCGGTGGTGAACTTATCAACGTGAAGTATCCGTTTAGTTTGCGCATTGCGAAGTAGACATGTACAGGGACCTTGCCCGGCCTTGCCCGGTCCCTTGGTTGCACTTCAATGCGGCGATTACGATGTTCGAAAAAATCCCAGCCATGGGAACCGTTGACTTCGACTCGGCAGCCACCTTCGTGTAGCAATGTATGGTGGGTACTGCACAACAACATGAGATTCGACAGCGCCGTTTCGTCTCGGTTGGCCCAGTGCTTAGCGCAGACGTTCCAGCACTTCTTCGCGGGTGGCCAAGCCTTTTTCAACAAGCAGGCCCAAGATTTTTCGCAGTACATCCTCATCGCGAGCGACCAAAACTTCGAGTTCGCTAACCCGATTTTGTAGCGCAGTGATTTCAGCCGTGCGCTCATTGGTGGGGACAGGTGCCAACGTGTCGCGTGCTGACACTCTCGGAAACGGCCGCACACCCACGCCGACATTTGCGGCAACCGCCGGCTGGGCTGGATTGTTGGTGCCATGGGTGGCGCCCGGCCCTGGCTGACCGGGATTGCGCGGTTGGTTGTCGACCGCCAAGCCGTCACCGTTATTGCCTCGAAAAACCCCGAAGCCTCGACGATAATATTTGGCAATCGCGCGTTCGATCATCTTGGGGCCAGCCAAAAACGATCGCACGTTGAGCTGAGTTCGAATCCGCAGCTCGTCGATGATGCCCAAGTTGGTTGGGTCGACCATCGCGACATCAAGAAACTTCATCGGTTGCCCAAACGGCATCAAGCTGTGTTGCAAGCACAGCTCGGCCGACACTAGTTCGACTACCGGCTGCGCCACTTCCATGTTGTCGAGATCCACGCTCGGCATGTTGAGTTGCCGACTCAGCACCCCCACCAACTCGTCTTCGCCAATCATCTTTAGATCGATCAGCGTGCGGCCTAATGTGCCACCCCAGCGTCGTTGTTCGGCCAATGCGGTCCGCAGGGCATCTTCGGTCAGCATCCCCGCGTCGAGTAATAGTTCTCCGAGTCGTTTACGTGCCATACAGTCTCCTATTCGCAAGTGCGCTACCCAGCGTAGTGGTTACGCCTGTCGCGGTCGAAAATTACGGTGCAACTAAGGTCGCTGTGCCCGTGGCACTCAAGGTGCCAAGAAACTGTGCAGTCTGTTTGCGCGCGTCAGGCACATCAAACACGA
>JAYWHS010000827.1:0-2649 GCA_043777635.1 Kofleriaceae bacterium
GGGCCCTTCAAAGATGGCCAGGCTGCGCTGGGAACCCAGGCTACCGCTGATGTTGACGACGTGCACACCCTGCACCGCATTGCGTTGGTCCCGCAGGCAGCACAATTTGCTGGGGTGGTTACCTATCGGCCGCTGCGAACTGGCGATTGGGCGATATTCTTGGGAGTTGACGTTCCGTTGATTATCCGGGACCCCGCTGGGCGCGAAGTTCCGTGGACGTATCAGAACAAGGTGCGAGGCTGCCCGTTCTTTTCGCGAGTTCGCGTGGCTGCTTTGACAGCAGACACGATTTATCGAGTTGAATTTGATTCGACCACTGCAAGTCGTATCGATCTAGCCCTCGAGTACATCGAGGACTTTTTGGTTGTCTTCGGTCGGGACAATGACGGCGACGGCTTCGGTGATGCTGACAACATACTAGTGTCAGCCTGCGCTGCTGTCGCAGGATTTGTTCCAAACGATGGGGATTGCGATGATACAGATGATCAACGTTCGCCAGGGGCAGTCGAACGATGCGACGCCATCGATTGGAATTGTAATGGTTCGCTTGATGACGTTGGGTTGAGTTGCACTGTTGGGGTTGGGAGTTGCGCTGTGGTGGGTATTGCGAGCTGTCCAAATGGCAGTCTCCTGTCGCAATGCAGCGCTGTTGCAGGTGCGGCCATCCCTGAGGTCTGCAACGGTACCGATGACGATTGTGATGGACAAGATGATTTGGACGAGAGGGCGTTATGTACCGCTTCGGATAGACCACAGTGCATTGGCGACAGTCGTGGTGGCCGCAGCTGTGGATGTGATACCGATGCAGATTGCGGCGCGATCACCAGCGGTCGGATTTGTAGCCTCGACGGTACCACGCAGCTTTGTCTGCCAGGCTGTATAGATGGATTTGGACGCAACGGATGCGGGCCAACGCAATTTTGTACTTCGAATGACCCCGCGCAACCTGGTCAGTGTGTTGATGGTGAACCGCCAGCGGCCAATGCTGCAGGTTGCTGCGACGGCGCTTCGACAGCTAGCAATCTAACGGCCAGCCTTTTGCTATTTTTCGCCTTGAACTTTTTGTTCTGGAGGCAGCGCTCTCGATGAAAGAATCTTGGATGCAAACTTCCTGCGAGCTGGGTGGTGACAACTGAACTGACCAGGCCACCTCAGTGACCATTTTAACCAACCTGTTTTACGTAATGCTTTGTTGATAAATCCTGCTGGAGTCTCTCATGTTGAAAAAATCAATATCCCACGCCGTCCTTTCACTTGCGCTCACTGGTACGCTTGGTTGCGCCCTAGATGGAACGCCGTCCGAGGACTCGGAATTCTCTGATGTTGATGGAAAAGCTGATAGCGCCGATACGGTATCCGGCGACGCTGCTCACGAATGGATGCTGTTGACCACCCAATTGGTAAAGCACGATAAAATCTCGCCACCTGTTGCGGCACGGATCTACGGATACGTTGGTCTTGCGTTGCATGAATCGGCACAAGCGGGCCGTCGTGGCGCATCGAATCGCTCGTTCGCGCAAGAACTCTTCGAACTGGCTGGAATGCCACTTCCAGGCCGCGGGACTCATAAGGTTGGGCTTTCTGTTGCTCAAGCCACCTCAAAAGTGCTTCGTCAATTTTTTACTAACGCAGATGGCATCACCAAAATTGATGAGCTGCGGCAAAAGCATTTGATTGCGTTCAAGACCTCAACCGCAAACTCAAAACGCTCGATGGATTTTGGTGATGCCGTCGCACAAGCGCTGATCACGCGTGCAAAATCAGACGGCTTCGACGCAACTCGCGGCAACACGTTCACGCCGCCAAGTGGTCCCGACAAATGGATTCCTACCGGGCCGGTGAGATCGCCACTGGAACCGTTTTGGGGAACTTTGAAAACGCTATCGTCAGGGACAACTGCCGCTGATTGTTTGGCGCAGACCGATCGCCCAGTAGCGTTTTCAACCGACGAACAATCTGCCATGTATGCGCAAGCGAAGGCGACGTACGACACGGTAAACAGTAGTACCGTAGAAGAGCAGGAAATCGCATTTTACTGGGCTGATAGCCCCGGACTAACCTCAACACCACCAGGTCACTGGATGGAAATCGCAGCGCAAGAAGGCAAGCGAGCAAAACAATCGATGAGCGAGGCGACCGAAATGTACGCGTTGCTAGGCACCGTTGAAATGGACGCGTTTATTACCGGCTGGAAAATCAAATACACCTACAACCTGATCCGCCCAGAATCATATATTCAAAAATACATTGATTCCAGTTGGAAGCCTCGGCTGGCAACTCCACCTTTTCCAGAATATGTTTCTGGTCATTCGATTGGATCTGGTGCAGCAGCCGCTGTATTGACCCATGTGTTTGGCAGCGACCATGCGTTTAAAGACGCGACACGCAAAGATCTTCAGATTAGTGACGCTAACGGCGAAAGCCATGTGCTCGGTATGCGAAGTTTCGCGTCGTTTGAAGCTGCAGCGCTAGAAGCTGCAGAGAGTCGCCTGTTTGGTGGGATCCACTTCCCGATGGGCAACGAAAATGGCCTGACTGCCGGTGAATGTGTGGCAACTGTATTGCTCGACGCTGTCAAGTAACGCACCGAGCGCTAAGGCCGTTGCCTCGCGTGGCGGCGGTTTGGCAGTTTCTCGACCAAATGTTTGC
>JAYWHS010000828.1:0-2648 GCA_043777635.1 Kofleriaceae bacterium
CCGTTGCAAGGCGTGTTGCTTTTGGGCTTCTTGCACACGGCGCTGCCGTTCGGCTCGTGCTGCCGCTCGTACTTGTGCCAGAAATGTCGAAGCGTGGGCTTTTTCTTCGGCTAGCTGGCCTTCGAAATTATTGATGTCGGCCAAAAACGCATCGGCATCCATGATGTTGGTGTCGCATTCACCGACGGCTGCGGCTGCAACCTGGGCTTCTTTGCTGGCATCGCCACCGAGTTTGACGTTGACTTGATCAGCTTTGGTCGACGTCGTCGCAGCGCCGTCGGCAACTTGATGAGCCGAAGCTTGCTGGCGCTTCATGGCCCCTGCGTATTGCTGCAAGTCGCCCATCGAAACACCGCATAAGCCGCGCAAAATCACGGATGCGATCTTCTCTTGGACCCAACCCATGGCTTGCATGGCTTTATTTTTGGCCCAGCGCAACGGTGCGAGCAAAATACGTTTCCACCAGGAATCAGCGGTTGGTTCTGGCAGGTCGGGCACGGCGTTACCGGACGCTTTGCCTTTGGCTTCTTCTTGTTTCGATGCACCTTGCGAGCCAGCGGTTGCGCCGCTGTTGGCGTTGGTGACATTGCTTTGCGCATCGCCAGCTACACTCTTGGATTCGGTCTGATTTTGTTTGGCTGCTGCTTCACGGGCCTGGGCGTACTCTTTGTACTTGCCCATCAACGCTAATTCATCGACGGCTTTTTGCTTGGCGTCTGCTTGAGCTTTTTTGAATTCACCAGCCACGGTCCGCATGTACGTGAAGTCTTTGAGTGCGCCATCAAAGTTCTTGAGTAAATCCGGCCAATACGGCAAAGCATCGCCGGTGCTGGTGTCAGCGTCGGCATCGGCCTGCGCAGTTGGTGCCGCAACTGGCGCGGGTACCGCAGTGTCGGCAGTTGCGGCCGCCGTCGTTGCGCCTTGCGTTGCGTCTACTGGAACTGCGGCAACGGTACTCGCGGCTGGAGTTTTGGTTGCGTTGGTCACCGCCGGTGTGGCGGCGGGCGCAGCGCTGCTTTGGCCGACGCCCGCTAACAAACCCCGCGCACCGTCGGCAATGTTAGTCGCAACCGGAGTGCGGGCCACGTACGCGCTAAAATCTGCTTGTTGCGCACTGCGGCCTTCGGCGACGATGGCATCAAAGCCGCCGCCGTTTTGCCAGCCACCATTTTGGTCTTTGTTGACCTTCGCCATTTCACTGTCTTCGTCGGGCTTGTTGACGGCGTCGCTGGCTTCTTTGACTTTGTCGTATTGCGCTTTGGCGGTTTTATTGAATTCGGTAGGCCGCAGATCGAAGCTGCCACCAGTTCGGATTTGGGCCTGCTCATTTTCGTGAATCGTGCGTCGCAAGGCCAGCCGATCAGTTGCCGCAAGCTTGGCGTTTAACGCCGCGAGTTCAGCTTGTTCTGCAGCGCCAAGGGTGGCACCGCCGGCTTGCAGTTGATCGCGTCGGGTTGTGTCGGTCGCGAATTCGGGACCGTATTGGGTTTTGGCGTCGGCGTGGGCTTGGCGCGCGGCGTTATCTTGCACCGACGATGCCCCAAGGTTTTCGGAGTTTTCGCCATTGCGCTGCACCCGCTGTTCCATGATTCGTTCGCGCGTCGCAACGTTGGCTTCGAGTCGCTCAGCTTTTTCGAAATCAGCGGCCGCGCGTTCACCGGCTAGATTCTCTTTGCGTGCAACAAACCGGTCTTCAGCGCCTGGATTTCGAATCGCAGTGTCTGGCCGTTGGTTGCCATAGCCATCCACCTTGGCGCGGATTCGATCGCGTTCAAGGCCACGCGCGCCGTCGACGGTCATGTCTTTGCGTGCCGCGGTTAGTTCGGCTTCAGCCCGCAACGCTGCTGCGTGTTGGCGTTCGGCGTACGCGGTGCCGGCCCCAGCGCCTGCGAATTTTGCACCCGAGGATTCGAGCCGTGCGCTGATCGCACCTTCGAGGTCGATGCGCTTGGCTGCACCGCTGGCTCGTTCGCCGACGGCGTTGAGGCCGCGGGCGAATTTGCTGTCGCCCCAGCGCTCCATGTTAGCTTGTTGAAAACCTGCAATGCGACCTTTGACGCGCGCTGCGATGCCCAGTTTTGGACCAGCTTTGCTAGCGTCCCTACCCAATTTTGCAGCGCCCCAGGTGTATGCCTTGGTCGCGCCTCGGGCCATTTTAGCGCCGATACGTTTGCCGAAATTGATGATCGGGCCGCCCATTTTGACGGCCACGTTACCGATGACCGCTTTGGCTCGACGGAACAATGACGCAACCACGCCTTTGCTTGCGCCGGATACCCCTTTGAAAAACTTGGGGCCAAATTGCATCGCGACACTCATGACCCCAGCGGCGGCGTCATTGGCTTCGCTGACCATTTGATCGGCGGTGGCGGCTTTTTCTTCGGCGCTCGCACCGGTGGCGATTTGTTTGGCTAACACCACGCCGTTCATGCCGACCAAGACACCTGACAATGCGAGGCCGACTAAATCACAAATCAAGCCGACGGCCGAAAGCAAACGTGCAACGCCCGACACCGCTGCGCCGATCGGCGGAAAGATCATGCCGAGCAAACCTACAACCGTGAGGACTAAGCCGAGCTTGGTACAAATTTCACCGACCATCGTCGCCATGGACTTGACCGCTGAAATGCCGGTCATAATCTTGCCGA
>JAYWHS010000829.1:0-8979 GCA_043777635.1 Kofleriaceae bacterium
GTGCGCGAAGTCCGCGCTGCTACCGTCGAGCAACTGCGGCGAGTACCGGGAATGACGGAGTCGGCAGCTAAAGCGATTGTTGCGCAATTTGCCGAGACGCCGAACGACGATTGAACAGACGACAAAAAGCACAACGTAGAATGATTCGTCGGCGTATGATCGCACGACTATGACAACACGGTTGCGTCACAATCAGCTGCGCCCTGTAACAGGATTGCTGCAACGTCGCGGAGTATTGGCGCTAGTTACGGTCAGTGCGTTGGGCTGCCGCAACCAAGAGGCGAAACCAACGCCAGCACCGACGCCAAGCAAGCCAGCCATGGTTGTAACCCCACCTGCTGTGGCTGCAACTCAACCCATGGATCGTCGGTCGTTGAGACTTGCGGACGGGCGGACGGGCGGACGGGCGGACCGGCAGTCGGACGCGGCAAGGCTGGCGCGATCGTTGCACTTGAGTCGTCAATGCCACTGCCATATTCGTCATTCGCTATTTCCTTAATAACCGCTTCGTCGTTGCTCACCGCCGGCTGCAAGGCCAAGCCTGCGCCAGATATCGCGGCGATCACCGCCGCCAACAACGCAAGTGCAGCACCGCCGATAGGGCCCGTAGTGATGCCACCGTCACCCTTACGCGACGCCGTCGGTAACCATGATCTACGCACGTTGATCGCCGAGGTTGCGACCAAAACTGCGTGTGACGAAATTCGCGGTCAATTTCGCGGCATGCGCGATCCGGCCGCCCCCAAGCTCATTACCGGAGCACTGTGGATTCGGACCTGCAACATCAAGAGCAACGGCACTAACCTCGACATTGAGCTCACCGGTCACGGCTGGTTGTGGGTAGCGCAAACCGCCAAAAAAGCCGGCGGCACTTTCACCGTGAAACAGGACGTTCGGTTTGCGCTCGCAGCTGGGCTGCGTGGCCAATTCGACGTGGCGTATCACGAAGCGTCGCATGTCATTTCGCTTTGGTTCTCTCCGACCGCAGCACCGAAAGTTGCGCTTACGCCATTTGGCGAAATTGATGTCGACGCGCAAGGTGCCTGGTCGTCGGTGCTTGGCACCTTGGGCTCGGTGTTTGCAAATTCGCCTGAATCAAAAGCTAGAGCTGAAGTCAAAACCATTGGCACCCGTGAAACCCACCAGCAACTCGCCGACGGCTTATCAGTCACCGTCGATGCGTGCACCGGGCTGCGTCGGGTTGGTCTGGGTCGTTTGCCCAAAGGCGAAATGCACCCCGCCGACGAAACCGAGAGTGAACAAGTGTTTGCGCGGCTGCAACCCAGTGGGCTGTTAGTGCTGGGCCCCTACCCGGCGCCGCGCGGTTTGAGCCTGCAGATCAGCGTACCAACCGGCACCGTGCGAACTGCCATGATGTGCGCGGAACACGCCGAGCTGATGGCCGATGCGTACTTGAATCGGAGCGAATTTCCAACGGTACCGTTGCTGAGCGTACTCGATGTGCGCGGCACGATGACGCTCAAGACTAAAGCAACGGGATGCCCGGTGGTCATCGTGGCTCGGGTGGTGGGCAATGGCGCCGGCCCAGCGGTCGACATCGCCTGGCGACGCACTCGCAAAGAAGCTGCGCGCGCTACTGGCGGTGGCCTGATTGATTGCCCTGCACCTTCAGCGACGCCACCTGCGGCAAATGGCGCGGCTGCAACACAACCGGCACCAGTCCCAAAAGCGCCGCGCAAGAAAGTCCCCGCTACGCAACTCGCACGCTAAGGTTTAACAACCACAGCAAGCTCGGCCGTGGTGGCACCTAATGCAGTGAGCACAGCTTCGGGGTCTACGGCTTGCGCCATGGTCTCTGCTTGTAGATCCACGCGATTGGTAACACTGGGAATATCGCGGCGCAGTTCTTCGATTAGCTCGATCAACTTGGCGATTTTTTGTTCGGCGGTGAGGTTTACTTGCAGTTCCAGCGACGAGCGATGCTCGGCCTGACGCTGTTGCCGGGTTTGAGTAATCAACACCAACGTGCTCATGATCGCAGCGTACAAACCAACCGCGCCTTGCAGCCACAGAAACGGTGGATCATCCCACGCATGGCCAGCGGGTGCTGCCGGCGCTGCAACGGTATTGCCGACCGCCCAGACCACCACCACGACCAACAGCACATAGATGGTGCGCGGTCGCCCGAGGGTCGCAGTAAAGCGCTCAATCAACCGCTGATGCCGGCCAACGCGACGTTGCGCTTGGGCGTGCATCGCCCGAATCTTGTCGACATGCGGGTCGCTCAACACGCTATTGCCCAACGCGAATCAGCACGGTGGCCAAATCGCTAGCGTGTTCTTCCTCGGTAGCCAAAAGTCCTTCCATCATTACGCGTGTGGTGGCATCGCGGTTACCTAGCCAGCGTACCAACTCGCTGTAGGTCGCGATGGCGACGCGTTCCTCAATCAAGTTGTCACGAATCATGGCGTCGAGAGTTTTGCCTTCGGTGTATTGCGAATGACTGCGCGTGTGCAACCCATTGGGATCAAAATTGGGGACGCCGCCAAGCTGCGCGATACGTTTTGCGACCAAGTCGACGTGCGCCTGTTCCTCTTTGGCGTGGGCCAGAAACTCAGCGGCAGCGGCGACGCCTAGCAACCCTTTGGCCATGTGGTGGTGATTTTGATAGCGCAACACACAGACGATTTCGGTCGCTAGCACGTCATTGAGCACCTTAATCACTTGGGCGCGATCGGCACCGTACGCTGCGGTGACTGCGCCTTGCGAGATGTGCTCACGAGCGCGAGCGCGGATAGTTTCAAGATCCAGGGTGAATTCATTCATAACCTAGATGTCAGCAAGATCGATGCCGTGCCTGAGGTGGCAACGGCCAACTCGACTGTGCGCCTGCGCTCAGTGGGATCAATTGCCGCGCACACGCCGGGTTGGCGCCGCGCCGGATCGATCGAGGCTACTGCCAGGCAAAGGTCGGAGCGGAAAGATCGCCGAGCCCAACCTGCAACGTGCGCACAGTTTTGCCGTCGCTGGTCGTGACTGGGCACGGCCATGGCCCGGCCGGCACCGGCTGTTTGTCGCTGCCACACTGCGCGGTAACGTCATCACGGGTTAGCTCGCTGCGAGCCCAGCGCGTGGCAACCTCCGATAATTTGCCGGCATGAAACAGCGGCGTGGTCACATCAAGGTCGAGCTGCAGGTTGGCAGGCACCAGCGCAGCCATCTGAACCGTAGCGCCTGACGCCAACGTGCCGACGCAGGTAAATTTGCTGCCAGCCACGTTTGCTTGATTAGGCGGACATTCGAGCTTGGTTAAGGCGAGCGCTTGATCTGCGAAAAGCTTGATGAATTTTGCAGCGACTACCCCGCGATCTACCAAATCGACCGGCAACGACATCTGCACATCGCCTTTGTCGGAGGTCGCGGTGACCACCACGTCGCGTACTGGGCCTTCGTTGAAGCTAACTTTACAGGTGACTTTCGCGTCGACTTCAGGAGTCAAGTCAGGACACTCGACGGCTTTGGTGTCACCAACACCAGCGACCTTGTCACGAACGAACCCCGCAATCTTGGCACCCTTGATGTCGTTGCCCCCGCCAATACTGCATTGAAATTTACACGCAGTGAGCAGCACCAGCGCAGCGCCTACCATGCGAACGCCATAGCTTGAATCACTCATCGACTTGCCCCTTTAGTTGCTTTGGTTGGTTTGGCCGCGACATCGCGACGGGTAATGTCCATGCCGGATAAACTCAGCACCACGCTGGCGCGTTCAGTTTCCCATGGCAGTAAAATACTGTCCACGTCCGGCTCCGTCGACGGCTGATAGTTATCTGCGGTGAACCCCACGGCCGGTTTAGGCGTAAGGGTAAGTTCCATGGCTTTGTTGTTTTTAGCTTTGCTGCTTTGAAACGCAGTTTCAAAGATCATCGTGCCGATTTGTTTGCGAATTTCAAAGCTACCGAGTGGCTGGAGTTGGCCGCTCCACACCGTGAACAGCATCAGCAAATCGCGTGAACCGGTATCAAATTTTTGCCGCACCACAGCGTAGATGATGCTGCGGCCGGTAGCGACCGGTCCAAACGGCAGCGCACCGCGGGCGATAATATCTTGCGGTTTGGCTGCAGGCAGTTGCACAAACGCAAACTGCGAGGTCAACACACCAACGATGGTGCCGCCCATCACCACGCGCTCTTCGCCACGCAAATCGACATCAAAATTCGCTCGCTTGTCGAAGACGATATCGGCTTTGCGCAACCGAACGGTACTTAGAAAATCTGCGAACAGCTGGCTGCGATCGGCCAATTCGATCGTGCGCGTGATGTTGAAACCAATATCCGGCTTGGGCCCGGTGGCCGCGTCGGCATCTTCGTACATGACGTTGAGTTGCAGCTCGGCAGTCGCCGCTGAAAGGCCAGGCACGGCACTCGCTGGCAGGGCTACTTCGAGCGAAAAGCCCGAACCTGTGAGCGAGTCGGCTAGCTCCATTTGTTTGGGCGCGCTAGGTGTCACAGCGTGGCGTCGTTTCGCGATCGCATTGCCTGGCCATACCGCGACGACCACCGGCACGCCACCGGCGGCAATCGACACCACCAGTTTGTCTTCATTGCCACCCGGCTTGGGTAACCGCACCAGCCGATCGTCGGTGACCACCACTGCAATCACAATCCGTGCGCCATCCCAGGCGCAGCGAATCGCGAAGTCAGCATCTTTGTTGCCGGTACTGCCCATGGTCCCGCGCGACCACTCGTCGCTGGTATCGACAATACCGTCGATGTTCACCACATCAGCGGCTTTGGCATCGCACTTCATTAGCATCGTGCCGATATTCATGGACTTGGCCTGGGCATGGACCGAAGGCACGCCGCCGACCATGGCGCCCACGGCACTAGTAACACCGACGGCAACCAAAGCGCCGAGGCCAGCCATCAGCAACCCGCGTAGGCCCCACCGTCGCTTGCACGTCGTCACGGGTATCGTTCGCCAGCTTTGCTTCATCGTGGCAACTACAATACACCAACCGCTTGCGGCGTGCCGAAGCCCAGGAGCTTACCGACGGCACGCGTTGTTCAGTCCGAAATCACAAGGATGCTTGATTCTGTATCTTGATGAAAAATGCGCATTCTCGCGACGTTGCTCCGAAGAGCTTGTTCGACCTGCAATGTCGTTACATTGCCTAGCGCAATTATCGCCACTTTAGGTGGCGCTCCATAGAGAAACGACAGATGACGAAAATCATCGTCCTTGGTAACGATGATGAAATCCTTGACCTTTGCCAACTCCCAAATTGCCAAGTCTGTTTTGGAATTCAACGCGAAGTCCCGCACATGGTTGATGCACTCAAAAACGTCTTTGAGTGCGACGTTCAACTTTGGTGAAAGATTTCATCGAACAGCAGCTTCACGCAGCACTTTTGCCAAAAATTTGCTTCTCTCGATTTGCGGCAAAAACGAGTACCGCCAAAATGTCATCCCGCTCGAGATCTGGAAAATCGGCGAGTATTTCGTCAGTTGACATTCCCGCTGCCAAGTACGAGAGCACGTCGTACACCGTGATGCGCAGGCCGCGGATGCAAGGTTTGCCACCGCAGCGTCCAGCTTCGATAACGATGCGATCGGTTTGCATGGTTTGAGTATGAAGTGTCGCGCCAGCCTTTACAATTGTCATTCATTGTCAACCGATAACAGTCGTTGAGATTCGCCGGTGCCAGCGCTATCTGGAGTAGTCAACTCAGGCTGCGATATGTGGAACTGACGGCTACCGCCCTAGGCTGGTATTTACAACTCCTCGCGTGCGTTCCGGCGCGGCAGCCTGACTTGCTCGTACCGAGCACGGGGAAATTCATGCGGGACTGCAGCTTGAGTAAACGCGGGAGTGCAGAGCGCGCTAGCATGCACCGGCGGTCTGTGTCCGGTATCTGGACAGTGGCGGACGGCCAACCTGCTGGCCCGAAATCAATTTCGATTTTCTGCGGTGATTTTTTCAAAGTCGCAGATAAGCGAAGGATGGGAATACCTCGCCAAGTTTTGCCTGGTCGCTTTTACACCCTGACGCGGCGCTGCGTGAACCGCATGTTTTTGTTGCGACCAGACGAGCAGACCAACAACAATTACTTGTACTGCCTGATCATGGCGGCGCTTCGCTTCAACGTTGCGATCATCGCAACCTGCGCGGTTTCGAATCATCACCACACCAACCTGATGGATCGCGATGGCCGGCTTCCGGAGTTTGTGCATTATTTCCATGCGTTGTTGGCGCGCTGCCAAAACAGTTATCGCGGCCGTTGGGAAAACTTTTGGGCCAGTGGTGGGCCTTCGGCCGTCGAGCTGGTGGAGCCGGGCGATATCGAACGCGCCGTGGTGTACACGTTGACCAACCCGGTGAAGGACTTTCTCGTTGAAGAAGTAACGCAGTGGCCAGGCGTCAACAGTTGGAGCGCCTTGCGCGCCGACCGGCTCTTGACTGCGACGCGGCCGCGGCATTTTTTCCGCAAGCGCATGGCGGCGCGAGTTGAGTTGAAGATGGCGGTGCCGGTTGAGGCAGGTGTTGGCACGCACGCTGAATTCATCGAGCGCCTTGGTGCGCAAATTGCCACCGTCGAAGAGGCTTGCCGCCAGGAACGCAATACCACCGGCCGGCGCATCCTCGGCCGGCGCGCTGTTTTGCAGCAATCGCCGTTTGATTCACCGACCTCCTCCGCACCGCGTCGACAACTTTCACCGGGCGTCAAATGCGTTAACAAATGGCGGCGCATTGAAACCCTGACTCGCAACCGCGCGTTTGTCGCCGCGCATCGTGAAGCGCGTCTCGCTTGGATTGCTGGCAAACCACACGCCTTTCCGCCCGGCACCTGGGCCTTGCGGCACCTCGTCAAGCCCGATGCCTGCGCCGTGCCTGTCGACCGCGCGACCAAGTTCGCCGACCACGCTCTGTAGTCGCCGCGCTCCGCAAAATCCATCACCCTGCCCGACGTTCGCTGCCCGCCTCGTTGGCGCTAGCATTTTCGGCCCCTTGATTTCGGCGAATTTCCCGCGTGATCCGCGCTGTCATCAGTGCCAAATTCACCGCGTCTCAAACCAAAATCTGCCAGCTCCGCGCGTTTTGGTCGCCGCGCGCCTCCGGATTGCCGGCACTCGCCTGGCACTCGCTTAACGAACCCCGTTCGGGATCCGACCAGCGCTTGCGTGGCGTTCGCTTAACGAACCCCGTTCGGGATCTTCGCCGAACCCGATGGCCCACCGTTACTGAACGTGTTTGCGGAGTACGACGACGCTAGCTGATCGCTCGCTGAACGTGTTGCCGTTGTTGTTCCTTGAAAATTGGTCTGTTGCATCCACTCGCCGCTTCCTGCGGCTGTTCGGCGTTTTCGGGCGCGCGCACCGCGAACGTACGTTGTCTCGACGTTAGACATGAGCGGCGTCGGCGTTAAACTGAAGGTTTCGCTGCGCCGCCAGGTTTCACGATGCACCGAAAACAAACCCCGGTCGGGATCCTCGTCTTCGGTACTCAGAAGTGAAAAGGATTTGCCCATTCAATCGTTTCAGCATCCAAAGGTTCCTCTTCGGTGCATCCTAAAAACAAAATGTTGTCGATATAAGTTAACCCCGCCCGAAGCACTTCAGATTCAGTTGCGCCTTGAAATAATGGCCATTCCGAATCTAGAGATTTTCGACGTGCGTTGATTCTTGATTCGAAATTTCCATTTCGATCCTCAAGAATTTTCAGCCGAATCTCGACGCCTCCTGCACGCGGATCGCATATGTCAAACTCTGCAATCGTTTTGCGTAGTCGAATCAACGAATCTAGATGCACTTTCTTCCACTCTTGATTATCCATATGCGGCCCAGTTTTTAGTCGTACGTTCAATCAACGATTTCGAAGCGGGTAAATATTTTTCAAATTCCTGCAGTGTGCGCACAAGGCAGTGCTTCAATGCTTCGGCTTCGGTGCTACCGATGCCGCCCATGTAGCCTCCGTGGCCTATACCACGCAAGACACGAACAGATGCAGTGGCAGCAAATTCACCAAGTACATTTAAATGAACCCAGATGAAAAACTTACCGACTTCAGGATATTGCGACACTGCAATTTCAAATTCCGCGATGTGCTTTACTGTAAAACTTGAGACACTCACGCTCAGAAGCTCCCTGGTAGTCGAAGAATCGGCCTTGGCACGCGAAACTTATTAGGATCGCACGATTGATCGGGCGCTGATGCGTCATCGGTATCTGTTGGCGGTGCATGAAGTTTGGTTCGATCGCCAAAAGATACAATTTTCTTTGTTCTCGACCCTTCGTCAACAACCATGTCCACGTATTTATCGCCGGCTTTGTTTGTGAACCGTCTTACATTGGGAGTTTTGCCATCAACGTCACCGATTGGGCGCAACTTGTTATTTTCCACAAAATCTAACGCCTTTTTACGATATGCTTCAACTTGTTTGTCAGTCCAGCTTTCCATCTTCTTCCGAGCATGGTCTTCCAGCTCTGACTCAAGCCAGCTGATCGTCCAGCTTCCGGACTTTCGTTCTGCCTGGAAGAGTCCTGCGACCCACACGGCCGAAATGACCGCGATTTTACCGACTTCCTTTCCCGCGTCACCGAGAAAATGACCAACCGGCCCCCACCCTTCATAGAAGTGTCCGATCCTCGCTTGGATACCTGAACTTGTAACTCTTACTTGAATTGGGCCGAGAGCTTCATCAACTCCCACCGCGACACCCTTCACGAAATCTATGACATCACCAAAATCGCGACCATCTGGATCCATGTAACGAACAGGATTCTGTCCACTAAATGCATACAAACTAGCCCTTCTCGGCTCCACCCAAGCGGCATCCGGTGCCACCCGATATTTCGGATCGGCCTGTGTCCACCCAATCAAAACATTGTCGTAATACCGCGCGCCGTAATAACCTAGCCCGCCGACCTCATCGACGTACTTATCATTAAACCTCCGTCGATGGCCCGCCAAGCCAAACACGCTACCCGCGCCTTCTTGCGCCTCTAGCACTTCACCGTA
>JAYWHS010000830.1:0-2640 GCA_043777635.1 Kofleriaceae bacterium
GGTGGAATCGACAGCACCGTAAACGCTGGCCTCAAAGCCCTCAACATTGACATCGCTGCGGTCAACGTGCGCGCTGCACTCAGCGGCATGTCGGAAAAAAATATGGTGGCCTTCAATCGTGCAAATCCCGACGACGGTCGATTGTACTACCAATCATGGGCGGGTGTTTCATCGCCTACCGGAGTTGCCAGCGCTGTCGACATGACGCCGTGTGAAGGCAAAATCATGTTGCACGCCAATACCATGGATAAACTTTCGCCGTTGTTGCCGTCGCTGGTCTGGAACATTGTCGGGCACAATAAACGCGATGCAAATGACGGCGTAGCCACGGTGCAAAGTGCCAAACTTGGAACCTTTCGAGGATGTATTCCATCTGACCACATGGATGAAGTTGGCCAGGTAATAGATACCTACGACCGCGCCACTGGCTTTGATCACCTACGCTTCTATCGCAACGTAGTTTTTCAATTGGCGAAAAAAGGCCTTTAACCACCTACCGACGCAGGTTTGGGTTTACCGTCGTCATTGGCGTCAACTGAGTCGACGCTTGAAGGACTACGATGAAATCAAGTTGCCTGTTTGGAACTACACTTGCCAGCGTGCTGTTCGCCGTTGCCGTCGCCGCGTGCGGTGACAACGGGACGCCACAAACCCGGCCCGATGCGCGCGACATTGATGCAGCGCCCGCGGATGCCGCCAAGCCAACGTTTAGCCGGATGGTTACGTTTGGCGATAGCCTCAGTGATGTCGGCACCTACAAAGTAGGCACCGTCGCTACGCTGAACGGTGGCAAATATACCGTCAACGCAGCGACCCCAACGATTTGGGTTGAACAGTTGTCAGCCCAAATGGGCCTGCCAACTCCATGCGCAGCACAAACCGGCCTCGACGGTGATGTAATGCGAGGCTTCAAAGTTGCCGTCGTTAATCACCCTGGCTGCACTAACTATGCGCAAGGTGGCAGTCGAATTACCAATCCTGTCGGACCTGGCAACAAAGCGCTGGGCGGAGCTAACGCAGTGCTTGGCCAACTCACTGTTCCCGTGGTTACGCAGTTGCAAAGCCATCTTGCGACTGCCAGCGGCAGCTTTGGTGCAACCGATTTAGTCACGGTGCTCGCTGGCGGCAACGAAGTCATCATTCACGCTGGCCTGGTCGGCGCACAAATGGAAACACCTGCGGCAGCAGCCACCGCCCTGGGTATTGCCGGCGGTGAACTCGCGGTGTTGATCAAATTGCAAGTACTTAGCAAAGGCGCGAAGTACGTGGTCGTTGTGAATATGCCCAACGTCAGCGTGTCGCCATTTGCTGCGGCACCGGGGCCACTGCACGATCTAGTGCTTAGTCTTAGCGCCGCTTTCAACATGCAGTTAAGCGCAGGATTGGCAGGCGCCGATGTGTTGTTGATCGATGCGTTTGCATCGAGCGGTATGCAAGTTGCCAACCCTGCAATGTTTGGGATTAGCAACGCAATAGTCCCGGCGTGTGACCTCGCCCCTGCCAAAAATCCGCTAGGCTCATCGCTGGTTTGTTCTGCTGGCAACGTGATCACCGGCGACATCAGCAAATACCTATTTGCCGACAGTGTGCACCCAACACCATTTGGACATTCGCTGCTTGCCAAACAAGTCAGCGACGCCATGAAAGCTAAGGGTTGGCTGTAACCTGGATTGCTTGGTGTTGATGCCGATCACAACGTGATACACTTCGCGCCTATGAACTCGAACAAGCCTGGGCAAGAACCAGAATCGCCCTCGCCCGACGCTGCGGTGGCCAAATTTGTTGACGAACATCTTACAGTTACCCAACCGGTGTTGACGCCGCGGTTGCGTCCAACGCCAGCCAAATCCATCACCGTGGCCGAAGGCTTTGACGGCCGTGTCGACAAACTCATCGCCGAGCATTACCCCGATTTAGGTCGCAAGCGCTTAGCCGAGTTGTTCGCGGAAAGCTTAGTTCGCATCAACGGCAAACTCGGCAAAAAGGGCGACTTCGTCGCGCCAGGCGATGTAGTGGATCTCAAGGTTTTGCCACAAAGTCGCAGTGAAGAAGCACCGGTTGCCGATCCTGCAGCGTTCGCTCGGCTCACGGTGTTGCTCGCTACTGCTGATTTGATCGTGGTGAACAAACCGGCCCACATGCCGTCGCAGCCACTGCGCGCTGGCGAAACCGGCACCGTGGCCAATGCCTTGGCCCATCAATACCCAGAATGCATGGGGCTGGGCGACGACCGTCGCGACGGCGGCCTGGTACATCGCCTTGATATCGGCACCAGCGGCGCACTGCTCGCAGCCCGCAACGAAGCCGCCTACCGCACGTTGCGCGATGCATTCTCGACGGGCCAAGTGCACAAAGAGTATCTCGCAGTTGTGCGTGGCCGCTTAGGTGCCAACGATTGTGCAGCTCCATTGACCCAACGTGGCGATCATGTGGTCGCCGACTACGCCGAGGGTTTGTCGGCCTACACTGAATTTACCGTCGAAAAAACCGTTGGTGACTTCTCGCTAATCCGCTGTGTCGCTCGCAGCGGCCGCATGCATCAGATTCGCGCTCACCTATCGCTGACCGGCGCGCCGATCATTGGTGACGTACGCTACAACGGCACGGCACATCCAGGCTTCGAAGGGTTTTTCCTGCACG
>JAYWHS010000831.1:0-2636 GCA_043777635.1 Kofleriaceae bacterium
GCTTGGTGCAACTTTGTTGAAATCCGACATTTTCGTTGGATCTGAATAGGAAAGTGCGTCGTACTCGGTGCTACCAACATCAGCCGAAACGTGTATTTCGGGGGCTCCGGCGGCCTGATGCGTTTTTGTATGTCCGCGCGACGGCATAGCGACAACCGGAGAAGGTAGTGGCAACAACGTTGCTGGCTCGGCCCTGAATGGCTGCGTCGCGATCGCTGTCGGCGCACTGGCCAACGAAATTTCAACAACAGCCGGCGGCCAGCTGTGTAGTTCCGCTGGCGCTGAACGCCTCGAACTGCGAGCCCTTGAATCCACATGCCGAGCCGCAAGGCCTAGCCCAATGTGTAGTAGCGCTGAGCCCATCAAGCCGAACAACCAAGGCGACGACGCAGTGCGCACACATGAATCTACTCCACGTCGCAGCTCGTCCGTCGAGATTAGCAACAAATAAGTTCCACGAAGTCCGTGCTTATTGAATCTCCATTGAGGTTGCTCAGTTAGGTGGAATTTCATCGTTCTATCGATTCGACGATTTTGAATTTGCAAGGTAAACCGCGCCATGTTTCGCAAGCTTGAATACAAGTGGCTGGTCGCGATCGTGTTCGTGATCGGGATGTTCATGGATATCCTGGATACGACGATAGTGAACGTGGCGTTGCCCAAGTTGGGCGGCCAGCTCGGCTCCAGCGAATCGATTCAGTGGGTGGCAACCGGGTACTTGTTGAGCTTGGCGATTTGGATCCCTGGTTCAGGCTGGATCGGCGACAAGTTCGGCACTAAGCGCGTGTTCATTTTTGCGCTTGCTATGTTCACCGCAGCATCAGCACTGTGTGGCGCAGCCAATAGCATCAATCAATTGATCATCTTTCGCATCTTGCAAGGCGTCGGTGGCGGCATGCTCACGCCGGTCGGCACCGCCATGTTGTACCGCGCGTTTCCACCAGCCGAACGCGCCAAGGCCTCGGCGGTGCTCACCATTCCGATCGTGATTGCGCCAGCGTTAGGTCCCGTGTTGGGTGGATTTATCGTCGACAACTTGAGTTGGCGTTGGATTTTTTACATCAATTTGCCGATCGGTATCATTGGCTTAGTGTTTGCGGCGGTCTTTCTCAAAGAGGAAAAACAACCGCGGACCGGCGGCTTCGACATCTATGGTTTTGTACTATCCGGCGTTGGCCTAGCCCTGGTGTTGTATGGCCTCGACGCTGCGCATATGCCGAAATATGGCTGGGGCTCGTCAGTCACATTGAGCACTTTGTTCGGCGGCCTCGCGTGTTTTGCGACGCTGGTGTTGGTCGAAACCCGAGTCAAAGAGCCGATGCTGCATTTCCGATTGTTCCGCGATCGCATGTTTCGCAACGGTAACTTGACTGGTTTTTTTGCCTTCGGTGGCTTTATCGCCGGGGTATTTCTGCTGCCATTTTATGTACAAGTATACCGAGGCGAGTCAGCACTGACCTCGGGCTTGGTGCAATTGCCGCAAGCCGTGGGCGTCATCTTGGTTGGCCGCATCGTTGCGATGAAGTATCCGCAAATCGGCCCAAAGCGATTTTTATTGGTTGGGGTGATCGGCGCGTCGGCGGCGACGTTTGGCTTGATCTTCGTCGGTGTGAGCACACCGTTGTACATCCCAGCCGCATTGTTCTTTGCCCGTGGCGTGTTTATGGCGCAAGTGTTTATTCCGCTTAACGCGGCAACGTTTAGCCAAATCAGCGGCCGTGAAACCGGCAACGCCAGCGCGCTCTACCAAACCATTCGCACGGTTGGCAGTTCCGTTGGCGTCGCATTCGCGTTTACCATTATGGGTTGGCGTTCGCCGACGCACATTAAACAAGCGGTATCGGCATTGCCCGCTACCGCCGACGCTGCGGCGCATCATGCAGCGACCACGGTTGGTCAAGTCGCTGCGTTCCACGATGCAATTCTGGCTTGTGCGGTGCTGTCAATCATCGGCCTCATCGGCGTGTTGCTGATGCGTGATAGCGACGCGGCCGCATCCATGGGCAAAAAGTCCGAAGCTAGCGCCGACGCTCACTAGAACACCGGGCTGCAATGTAACAGCTGACGTTCAGGCGAAACATGTGGTAACGCTGAGGGGCTTTGTCGAAGCCGAATTCACTATCACCTGAACTCACCGCGCAACTGACCAATCTATTCGGGACATTTTTTTCCCAAGCCGCCGCGGCCGATTGGCCAAATATTCGCCAGGGCGTGCGCATCACCGAAGCCGAAGCGGCCACCGGCGTAACCCGTGAGATATCCATCACGCGACAACACGAATGCGCACATTGTGAAGGCCGAGGCAGCGCCAGCGACGAAGCACCGGTGGCCTGCAATCGTTGCAAAGGCAGTGGCAATCGCAGCCAAAAACAACGCGAGCTGGTGGTGACTACTAGCTGCAATGAGTGCAATGGCCTGGGCAAACTCATCATTGACCCCTGCGGGATGTGCGAAGGCACAGGAAAAGTTGCAGAAACGCCAGCGCAACTCACGATTACCGTCCCCGGCGGAATCGGTAACGGCACTACGCTACGCATCACCGGCGCGGGTTCCCGATGTATCGCCGCGAGCCCGGGCGATGTCTTGATTCAAGTCAATGTTGGCGACACCCAGGGCAACGATCCCGAGTTCGGGTC
>JAYWHS010000832.1:0-2636 GCA_043777635.1 Kofleriaceae bacterium
TGTTGTTTGCCTGCACCGATCAGATCTTGGCGGCCCATGGCACGCAAGGCATCGCGGATTACTGGCCAATTGTTGGCGTCGTGGTAACGCAGCAAGGCTTTGTGCAACTTGCGCTGCTCGGGCCGTTTGACCACATGCACTTCTTCGCGAGCTTTGAGCGACTTGAGCGGATTGAGGCCGGTGTAATACATGGCCGTGGCGGTGGCCATCGGGCCTGGTAAAAACGCTTGCACTTGATCAGGCCGAAATCCTTTTTGCTTGAGCCACACGGCGAGATTGATCATATCCTCGTCGGTGGTACCGGGATGCGCGGCGATAAAGTACGGAATTAGATATTGTTCTTTGCCGGCTTCGACGCTGTAACGATCGAACAGTTCTTTAAACCGATCGTAGCTACCAATGCCCGGCTTCATCATGTGACGCAGCGGGCCCTCTTCGGTGTGCTCCGGCGCAATCTTGAGGTAGCCACCGGTGTGATGCTGGGCCAGCTCTTTGATCCACTCCGGCGATCGCACCGCTAAATCGTAACGCACGCCCGACGCAATGAAGATACGTTTAATGCCGGGCAAGGCCCGACCTTTGCGGTAGATCTGAACGAGCGGCGAGTGGTCGGTGCCCATGTTTTCGCAAATGTCGGGAAACACGCACGACGGTTTGCGACAGGCGGCTTCGATCTCGCGGCTCTTGCACGCCAACCGATACATGTTGGCCGTTGGGCCACCGAGGTCGGAGATGTTGCCGGTGAACCCAGGCGTCATATCGCGGACCTGTCCGATTTCTTTGAGAATCGAAGCCTCGGAGCGCGATTGAATGATGCGGCCTTCGTGTTCGGTGATCGAACAAAAGCTACAGCCACCAAAGCAGCCGCGCAGAATGGTCACCGAGAATTTGATCATCTCGTACGCCGGCAACTTGGCTTGGCCATAACTTGGGTGCGGCAAGCGATTGAACGGCAACTCGTATAGTGCATCCATCTCGATAGTGGTCAGCGGAATCGGCGGTGGATTGATCCACACATCGCGGGCGCCATGGCGTTGCACCAGGGCGCGGGCATTGCCGGGATTCGATTCCAAGTGCAACACGCGCGAGGCATGAGCGTAGCGCACGCGGTCGGTGGAAACTTGCTCAAAACTCGGCAAGCGGACCACTGATTTGCTGCGATCGACGCGGCGTTTGGTTAGTGCAATTAATTTCGGTGCGGCAACCGCTACACCTTCTGGGCCGGGCATGGTTTCACCCGTGCTGCAGGCCGCTTCTTTGCGCGCTTCTGACATCGCATACGGGTCAGGCATCGGATCGATCTTGCCAGGCGCGTCGATGTTGGTGGAGTCGACTTCGGTCCAGCCTTTGGGCGTGGTGCCCATGTAGGCGGTGCCGCGAATGTCGCAGATGTCGGCGATTTTTTGGCGTTGGCCCATGCGATGGGCAAGTTCGACGATGGCGCGTTCAGCGTTGCCGAAAATCAGCATGTCGGCGCCGGTGTCGACTAACAGTGATTTGCGAACTTTGTCGCTCCAATAATCGTAGTGAGCGATGCGGCGCAGGCTGGCTTCGATGCCGCCGATGACTAGTGGTACGTCGGGAAATGCTTCGCGACAACGCTGCGCATACACGGTGACTGCGCGGTCGGGTCGGCCGCCGGAAACACCATCAGGGGTGTAGGCGTCGTCGGAGCGCATCTTGCGATCGCTGGTGTAGCGATTGACCATGGAGTCCATGTTGCCGGCGGTGACACCCCAAAACAAGTTGGGGCGGCCGAGGGCTGCGAATGGATCGTGTTCGCCGCTGCCGGTTTGCGCGGTACTCGGCTTGCGCCAGTCAGGTTGCGCAATAATGCCAACTCGAAACCCATTGGATTCGAGCAAGCGGCCGATGATCGCCATACCGAAACTTGGGTGATCCACGTACGCATCGCCGGTGACCAACACGACGTCGCACGAGTCCCAGCCCAGCGCGGTCATTTCTTCGCGCGTGGTCGGTAATACCGGCGCGACGCCAAAGCGTTTGGCCCAAAACGGTCGGTACGAAAACAACGGCTTAGGCGTACCGCTGATGGTGAGCGTGGACACGTCAGTTGCCGAGGACGGGAATGGTTGGACAGACGCGGACATACGGGGCCGATCACTAGCACGCGCGTAGGGCAATGGGAAGAATTCTCCGTCGGTAGACCCAGGCAATCGCTTTCCCGGTAAAATCACGCAAAATAGGCGACGCGGCGCGCTGGGCTGTGTGTCGCTCGGCAATCGACATTGGACATTGGCGGTTGTGTTGGGTAACTTGCAGGATATGAGCAAGTTATTGATTCGGCAATCAAAAGGTGGCGGCGTGGTGCCGGCGGTGTGTTCAGGCTTGTTACCGGGTGCGGGCCAACTGATCAATGGCGAGTCCGATAAGGCGATTGGCGTGTTTGTCGTGGCAGCTGGCGCTGGCGTGTTGACCCAGGTGCCGCTGATTGGCGGTATTGCAGCGGCGGTTGCGGTGGGTACGTGGTTGTACGGCGTAATCGACGGCTATATGGGCAAGCGGCGCTAGTGGTGCAGCCGGCCATCCCCACGACGCCCGCAAAAAAAGGCCGGGGGCTGGTTATCGGCATTGCGGTGTTGGTTGGCGCGGTCGCGATTGTTGGAGTAGTGATG
>JAYWHS010000833.1:0-2635 GCA_043777635.1 Kofleriaceae bacterium
CAGTTGCTCGTACAACGGTGTCGAAGGCCGGCCACAATCGATCAAGGCAAAGTTACCCATCGAAGGCAGCACGCGAGCTTGCCCAAGGTGAGCCGCACGAAGTTGCTCAATGCCTTTACGTGCCAGCGCTGCACTCGCTGCGATATGCGCGGTGTCACCGAGCGCTGCAATCGCTGCAACTTGCGCCAGTGTGCCCACGTTGAACGTGCGGGTCACCCGGCCCAATAAGTCAGCTACCGCACGGTTGGCAATCGCATACCCAACTCGCAACCCCGCCAACCCGTAGATCTTTGAAAACGTTCGCAGCACCAACACGCGAGGATCTTGCTTCATGGCCGCGATGCCGCTTGCATGATCAATTTCCGGCCACGCATCGGCGTACTCGGCATACGCTTCGTCGACAACCAACAAGGCTCGCGCTGGCAAGGCAGCGAGCACGCGCGCTAGCTGGGCCTGCGTGATGATCGACCCCGTCGGGTTATTCGGCGTGCCGAGCACCACCAATTTAGTGCGCGGGGTAAAGGCTGCGATCAACGCATCCACATCACATCCCAGCGCCGCCGTTGCAGGCGCGGCCACGAACTGCCGCCCGGCCACTTGGGCCGACAAACGATAACTTAAAAAACCAAACTGATGGCTAAGCACTTCGTCGGTCGGTTCACAGGTGGCGAGTACCAGCTGGTACAGCAATTCGTTGGAGCCAGCGCCCAATACCAATTCTTCGATGTCACAGTGCCAGGTTTGCGCCAACGCGCGGCGCAGCGCAAAGCCACCGGCATCCGGATATAAATGCAGCGAAGGCAACGCCGCAGTGATTGCGGCAGCGGCTCGCGGCGAAGGCCCCAACGGATTTTCATTGGACGCAACTTTGAGTGCGCCAGTAATCCCCAGCTCGCGCTCCAGTTCTTCTACTGGTTTACCGGGCTGGTAAACATCGAGGCCTCGAACATGGCTCGGCGCCAATGCGCTAGCCCACTGCGAATCTGCGGTATGCGACAACAAGGTGTTCTAAACCTACCCAATTGTTGAGGCAACGCCCAGTCGTTGGCGGCGTTGTTTCATGGCAATTCAAACCATTCGGCGTTCGCGGGAATAGCCGTTCAGGCCGCGTTGGTATCCCAACCATGGCCTGTCCTGCTATAGAGCTTTCATGAGTCGCGACCTTGCCGTTCGTCCCCGCCTGCATCGTGTACCGCTGCTTGCGGTCGTTGCCTTGGCGTTGTTGTTGGTCGCCGTATATGCACCCAATGCGTGGGCCGATACCGGCGGCAACGATTTCGCAAAATACGAGCAACGTGGCTGGTTTTGGATGTTTGTCGGCTCTTTTGGATTTGGTTTCATCACCTCGCTCACACCCTGCGTGTATCCAATGATCCCGATCACCCTCGGAGTGTTTGGCGCACGCGGCAAAGACGTTTCGCGCGGCCGTGCCCTGGCCTTGGCCACCGCGTACATCTTCGGCATGGGGCTGACCTACGCCGTGCTTGGCGTTACGGTTACCCTGGTCGTTGGCCCAAAAGGTTTTGGCACGTTGCTAGCGAATCCGTGGGTGGTAATTCCAGTGGTCTTGCTGTTCACCGCGCTTGCACTTTCGATGTTTGGTTTTTTCGATTTGAATTTGCCAGCTGGGTTGCAAGCGCGCCTCAATAGCGTCGGGGGTTCGGGTTTTGGTGGCGCATTTGCCATGGGTTTGGTCGGCGGTTTCATCGCAGCGCCATGCACCGGGCCGTTTTTAGGTGGCTTGCTTGCGTTTGTGGCCAGCACCGGCAATGCCGTCGGCGGCGGTGCGCTGCTGTTCGTCTATGCCATGGGCATGGGTGTGCTGTTTTGGGTGCTCGCTGCGTTTGCGATGTCGTTGCCCAAAAGTGGCCGCTGGATGGATTGGGCAAAATCGATTGGCGGCTTGATGCTGCTCGTCGGTGCGCTGTACTTCCTCAAACCCCTGATTCCATTTATGAGAACGTTCGCTGTGCCAAAGCCATGGTTTGCTGGCATGGCAGTCGCAATGGTGTTGGTTGGCATCGCACTTGGTTCGATCCACCTGTCATTTCATGGCAACACCGTCGAGAAACTGCGCAAAGGCCTGGGAATCTTACTGGTGCTTGGCGGTGTGTTCGCTGCATGGGGCTGGTACTTGACGCCCAAACGTCACTTGCCGTGGGTTGTTGGCGATGAGACCGCAGCATTTACCCAGGCCCGCGCTGCCCACAAAGGCGTGATGGTTGATTTCTCAGCTACCTGGTGCGGTCCGTGCGAGGCGCTGGAAAAAACATTCGGCGATGCTGATGCATTTTCGTTGCTGACCGAAAATTTCGTCCCGCTCAAGTTCGATGTTTCACAAGGCACCGACGCCGATCAAGCCATCCGCGACAAGTACGGTGCAACCACGCTTCCCGCAGTGGTGTTCCTCGACACCGAAGGTCGCGTGTTAGCGCGGGTCCGGACCGAAGTGGATCCGGAAGAACTGATCAAGCTCGTGACCCCAGCTGTCGCTGCGCTGCGGCAAAAATAGTTCACGCTACAACAGCGCCGAGTGCCCCTAGCGAAGAGCTGGAGTTGCTGCGCCTGCAGGCCCGACACAGGTACGTACGGGCTACGTTGCGTCAGTAACAGCCACACCGTGGCGCGATTCAAA
>JAYWHS010000834.1:0-2630 GCA_043777635.1 Kofleriaceae bacterium
ATCCAGACTGCCGACGTAAATGGTGCCGTCGCTACCCAACGCAGCGCCACCGCGAATATCATCGCCGGTGAGAGTTTTCCATTTCACGTTGCCCTCGGGCGTTAGCGCATAAAACGCTTTGTCATCGGAGCCCACATAAATAGTGCCGTCGGGACCGACCATCGGGGCGGCATCCACATCACCAGCGGTGCGTACTTCCCAACGCTTGGTGCCATCCGGCGCAATCGCATATACCGCCTGATCTTGGCAACCCACGTACACTGTGCCATCGGCACCTAAGGCCGGCGTGCTAGCGACATGATCAGCAGTGGCGAACTTCCAACGCAACGTGCCATCGGCCCATACCGCGTAAACGCCATCGCCTCCGACATAGATGGTGCCATCCGGCCCAATCGTTGGGCCACCGTCGGCATCGCAGCGCGACGATTCAGGACCAAACCCAGCTGGGTCACAATCGCCTAGGCGCAAGCGCCATTTTAACGCACCTTGCGCATTCACCGCGTACAGGTGATCGTCGTCGGAGCCAACGTAAACGGTGCCATCAAGTGCCACCGCAGGCGTGCTCCATGATCGATCCCCAGTGCTGAACTTCCACTTCAGTTTGCCGTCGGCAGCGACCGCATACAAACCGCCATCATGGGAGGTGACATAGATGGTTCCGTCCGGGCCAACCGTTGGCGAGCCTGCGATCGGTCCGCCGGTGGTGAAAGCCCACACTTGCGTGGGCGTGGTAGCAGGTGCCGGGCCGGCGCGACGTCCGGTGTGCGCCGCATCGCCGCCAAACATTGCGAATGGTGGCGAACCGTTGGGTTTCACTGCGACCATGGCCACAGCTTGAGCGGACCCGGTTTGGTTAGCACCAGTTGCCACCGGCGCAACGGCGCTACCATTCGGTGCCACGCAAGCGCCGACCCCAGAGTCACAAATACGGTCACCCTTACAATCGATATCCTTGGCGCAGGGTCGGCGTTGCGAAGCTGAACAGCCGAACGTCATGACCGCCAGCGCCAACACGCCGACGACTACGCTACCGAGGGCTGAAACACATCGATGCAACAATCGAATTCGTCGCTGATTAGGCTTTGGGTAGGTCGCTTGAAAATCGCTCAGCCAGTTTCTCAAAATATCGTCGCGTTTCTTCCAACACCGTCGGATCTTGGTCCGGATACATGCGGATGCCATGGGCACCATGCGGGTCAGTGGTTACTGGCCCGACGGGTAAACCGCCCACGATTCCGGTTTGCTCATGATAAAGCAATGCCAATACCTCGGCATGGTTCTCAGGAACCAAGAATGTGCGACGTCCCATCTCTGGTACGCCGTCTTTGAAGCCATTCACCAACTTGGCCATGAAGCGGGCTTAGTGTAACTCGCATAAGCCCGCGACAAAAGGCCTAAGTCGCATGTGTTCGACGCAACGTCAAAACTCTGCGTCGCATGAAATCATTGCATCGCTACGAGGGATTGTGAGACCAGCACTTGACTGCTCACGCTTTTCAAGCGCAGCGTGATCCGGTGCAAGTCGAGTTTTGGTTCGATTTCTCCTGTCCATACGCCTACCTGGCCTCCACCCAGATCACCGCCTTGTGCCAGCGGCAAAGCGCAACGTTAACATTTGAACCCATGCTACTGGGCGGGGTGTTTCGCTCGATAGGCGCCGGCGAAGGGCCCATGCGGACGCTCTCCGCGGCCAAAGCCTTACATTTACACGCCGATCTCTACCGCTGGGCCGACGAGTTAGCCGTGCCGTTTACCATGCCTGCGGCCCATCCGATGCGCACGGTGCAAGCGCTCAGAACATTATTGGCACTCGATCGCGCATTGTGGCCGGCGGCAATTCACGCACTCTACGCAGCATATTGGCAACATTCCGTGGACATTACGCAAGCCAGCAACATCGAGGCAGTGCTGATCACGGCAGGGTTTGCCCCCACCGTTGTGGCAACGGCTATCGGACTCGCCGATTCCGCAGCGATCAAAGCCGAATTACATCACCGCACTGCGCGCGCGGTTGACCATGGAATTTTCGGCGCACCAGCGATGCGCGTGGACTGCGCAAACGGCAGTGCGCCCTTGTTGTTTTGGGGCCAAGATCGCCTTGCGTGGGTCGAAGCTACGCTCGCTGGCTGGCAGCCAGATCGTGCTGGTCCGCGGCCCACACAATTTGCCCAACTCACGAGCAACCTGGCCACAACGACGAAGCCAGCCCCCGAAACCTCGACGGTCGAAGTTTTTTTTGACCTTGCAAGCCCGTTTGCATACCTTGGTTTGCATCAGCTTGCACACCTACAGGCAGGCACCGATGCAGCATTTGAGTTGCGGCCGATTCTGTTAGGTGCGCTGTTCCGCGACATCGGCCAGGTTGATGTGCCGTTGTTTGGGTTTCCGGTCGCCAAGCAGCGCTACGTGATGCAAGAAATCTCGCGTTGGGCGCATTGGCTCGGCGTGCCTTTCCAGTTTCCCAAAAAATTTCCGCAACGCACAGTATTGGCGCAACGCTGCATTCTTGCGGCAGCCCAGCACAATGCAAGCCAAGGCCTGGCATTGGCGTTGCGCATTGGCCATGCATTTTGGGCCGAAGGCAAGGATATCGAAGACGAAGCGACCGTGGCTAGGCTACTCACCGAATG
>JAYWHS010000835.1:0-2628 GCA_043777635.1 Kofleriaceae bacterium
TCAGAAACCAAAGCTGCGAACTATCGCAACAAGTTCATCGGTTTCGTTTTCCAATCGTTCAATTTGCTGCCATTCAAAACCGCCGTCGAAAACGTTGCACTGCCGCTGTACTACCAAGGCATCTCGCGGCGTAAGCGCAATGCGCTAGCGATGCAGTACCTCGATCGTGTCGGGCTTGCTGATTGGGCCGACCATCGTCCTGCGGAAATGTCGGGCGGGCAAAAGCAGCGGGTCGCGATTGCCTGGGCACTGATCACGCAACCACGCATGATTCTCGCCGACGAACCAACCGGTGCGCTCGATAGTGCCACTAGCGTGGCGATCATGAAGTTGTTGCGCGAGATTCATGAGTCGGGAATTACCTTGTTGGTAGTGACCCACGACCCCGAAGTTGCCGCCCAAACCGACCGTATCGTGCGCCTCAAAGACGGCAAAGTTGTCGCCGATGGCGCAGCGGATGTTGTTACGGCCGAAGCGGCGAGTGGCAGCGCCGCATGATCATTCGGGCGCTGCTGATGCCATTTCGAGCGCTGTTGTCGCTCGACCGTTGGCAGGAAGTTTTCGACACCATGAGCCGCAATGTGCTGCGGGCTTCGCTCACGGCAATCAGCGTTGGCTGGGGTGTGTTCATGTTGGTTGTGTTGCTAGGTTTGGGCAACGGCCTCGAAAACGGCATGAAGCGTACTTTCGCCCGCGAATCGGCCAACACCATTACCATTCGTGGCGCTCGGACCTCGGTGGCCTATGGCGGATTTGATGTGGGCCGGGCAGTAACCTTCGCCAACCGCGATTACCAACGGGCGCGCACCGTGCCTGGCATTGAGCGTATGTCCGGTCTGTTTTACGTGCGCGGCGGTGCGTTCGGCGGTGCCGAGATGATGACGCGTCGAGGCACCAAGGCCAATGCATTTTCAATGTCAGCCGTGCATCCCGATGCGGTGTATCTCGAACAACAAGATATGGTGTTGGGCCGGTTCATCAATGACATCGACCTGCGTGATCGCCGCAAATCCATCGTGGTAGGCAAACCCATCGTCGATTTTCTATTTGAAGCCGACGAAGATCCAATTGGACAGTGGATCAATGTTGGCTCCGTCGCATTTCAAATCGTCGGCGTGTTTCACAACGATGCGGGCGCTGATGAAGAGCGCACCATGTACGTACCGGTATCAACAGCGCAAGTTGCGTTCAACGGCCAAGATCACCTCAATATGATCACGTTTACCGTTGCCGATGGTGACGTGGCGCAAGCGGCTGCTGCAACCGACGCTATCAAACAACAATTGGCCGAAGCTCACGACTTTGATCTCAACGATCGCCAAGCGATTCGCGTGCAAAACAACATCGAAGGTGCTGAGCGTTTTGCCAAGCTGTTTTGGATCATTTCAGTATTCGTGATCTTCATCGGCGGGCTAACCATCGGCGCTGGCATCATCGGCGTGTCCAACATCATGATGATTACCGTCAAAGAACGCACCAAAGAAATCGGCGTCCGCAAAGCGCTCGGTGCAACACCGCTGACGATCGTAAGCCTCATCGTTCAAGAATCGGTGGTGCTCACCGCGTTCGCTGGCCTTAGCGGCTTGGCAGCGGGTATCGGAATTCTTGCGTTGCTTGGCAACGTCCTACCGGCGGATGGAGTGCTCAGTGCGCCTGCGATCAAATTAAGCGCAGGTCTTTACGCAACACTGGTGCTGGTATTTTTCGGCGCGCTCGCCGGGCTATTCCCTGCCCTGGCGGCAGCTCGGGTTAACCCTATTCAATCACTGCGAGATCAATAGCGATGTTTGATCCGGATAAATGGCGTGAGATTTGGTCGACGTTGAGCGCTAATCCGTTGCGCACCTTACTCACTGCGCTTGGTGTGTTTTGGGGCATGTTGATGCTGATGATCATGCTGATGTTTTCGTCGGCATTGGTGTCGGGCGTGAAACGACAAATGAGCGGGTTGTCGGCCAATGCGCTGTTCGTTTGGGGCGGCGTCACCACCGAGGCTTATGAGGGCTTAAAGCCAGGCCGCCGCGTTCAATTCGACATCGGCGATATGGCGCCACTCAAACAAGTTGCCGGGCTTGACACCGTGGCGCCACGTATTCAGCTCGGCGGATTCATGACGCCATCTAAAGTTACCTACGCTAACAAGACCGCGAGTTTTCATGTGATGGGCGATTTCCCAGATGTGATCAAAGTGATCACCTTAACCATTAAACTAGGCCGCTTCCTCAATCAACGCGACATCGACGACGCTCGCAAAATTTGTATCATAGGCAATGCAGTTGCCGAGCAGATGCTGCCGCCCGGGGTCGACCCAATCGGCACCTGGCTGCAAATTAATGGCGTGTACTTTCGGGTTGTGGGCATGACCAAAACCTTGCGAAGCGGCAACTTTGGCGACCGCGATGACAACTCGATCTTCATTCCGTTTACCGCGTTTCGGGCGGCGTTTCACACCGGAGACAATGTCGGGTTCTTTGCGCTAACCGCGCAAGACACTGCCGATGGCCCAACACTCGAAAAAGAGATCAAAAGCGTGCTCGGCCGCCGTCATCGCGTGGCACCCACCGATGAATTGGCCATCAATTCATTTAATGCATTTGTATTCTTTCGCAAAACCACCAGCATGTTTGT
>JAYWHS010000836.1:0-8925 GCA_043777635.1 Kofleriaceae bacterium
GCAACACCTTTGCCCTGGCTGTAGAGCAACCCCAAGGTTCGGCACTTTTCGCTATCGCCGCTGGTACACATCCGCTCAAGATCCGAAATCACATCGGCAACCGACACTGGCGCACTGCCACTGCCATCGCCAGTGGAATTCGCGTTGGGTGGTTCGCTTCGACCGCAGCCCAGAAACACACTTATCGGAACCAGCCACGTTAGTCGACGCATTGTAACGTCGGTCCTACCACAACGGGTGTGGCGGTGGCATCACACCGAGAACGTAGTCGCGATAGGCTTGTTTACTTTCGACGTTGGCCCGTGGAAACCACTGATAGGCCAACACGACCAGCAGCGCCAGCACCGCGGCACCGCCGAGCACCGCATGCGATCGAGCCGCCGCGCGCACCGTAACAACCACCAACCCGATGAGCAGCAATAGATACGGCAGCAAGCTCAACGTGCCGGACAGCCCAACAAGATTGGCTACGTTCGGGGCCGCAGCACCGTCCAGGAACAGCGCAAACGTAACATCGTAAAGTGGATTACCAAAGCGCTCGGGAAAATGCGGAAACAGTGCGTTCGACAGCGAATACACAGTGACGGCAACAATAACTGCGGCTAACCCAGCAGCCAACAGTGGCGGATATTTGCGCGCGGAATCCAGCGCAACAACGGCGGCTGGCAATAAAAACGGCAACATCACGGTGATGTAGCGCGGCCCCAAACACCAACCGCCACGCCAAAAATTGATCGACGAGATGAACAGCAGATAGATGAGCAAAATCGACGCGCTGACCACCGCAACCGCACGGTCACCGCGCCGCCACAACAATACCAGCCCGGACAAGGTTAGCAGCAGCCAAGGTGCCAAGGTAAACAAGCCATTGTCACCGGAAAATGTTGAGCCGATAAATGCAACGCCGCGCAACTTGGTAATGCCAAGAAAACCTTGTTGGTGGAAGTGCGCAAATGCTTCGGATGCATCGTAGCCAGTTTTCCACGGCGAGCCAAAACATACGGCGTGATAGCCCAGCAACACGGCCAAGGGCACCGCAGCAGCAACCGCAGCAAGTGCTATCGCACGCAGCGCGTCCCGTCGCGGCCACGACCAAACCCGCCAGATCAACCAAATGCCCAGCGGTACGCCAGCGAACACAGCCTGGTAGTCCACCAGCGGTGCAGCCCCCAACAGTAAGCCGCCCCAGACAAATTTCCGGAATGAATCACGGTTGCCGTCGGCAAGAAAGATCCAACCTGCCCCCATACACACTGCGGAAAGCTGATGCGAAATAAACAGCACCGAGTAGGTCATGGCCATCGAGCCCAAGGCATATGCGACGAGGACCACCCGCACCGTGGTCGGCTCATCGCTAAAGCGCCGCAAAAAAACCTGCAACATGAGTAACAACAGCAACGTTGGAAGAATGCCGGTGGTGACCCGACATAACCACATCGTGGTCGCCAAGCTTGGCTCGCTGCCACTCACAAGTTTTGCCAAGGCGTACACCGGCACCGCCAACAATGACGAGCCCGGGGCTTTGTTCGAGTATTGATGCCCACGGGACGGCGAACAATCTGCGGTCGCACCCCACCGTTGCACACCGTCGTCGATAGCGAAGGTGCCATGGTCAACAATCGCTTTGACCAGATACGCCCTCGGCAATTCGTTTGCGCTATGGATTTTTGGATAATAGGGAAAACAATACAAGTACAACACCGCCACCGCACACCACCAGCGGTGCGCCCGCAGCCACCGCGCCAGCCGCGCCGCAGTGGTCGCTCTAGCACCAGCGGGCAACGACGCGGCACGGTCCTTGACCACGGCTAGAGCCACGGGCGAATCAGTTTGTTGCGAAGCTGGGTTCATGACAAAGGACGGCGTACTACCAATGACGAAGGACGGCGTGCTACCAGTACGGGGGCATGCTGCTGTCTATTCTTATCCCGGCCTATCACGAGGAAGCGACTCTTGGCGAGGTGATACGGCGCGCTCTTTGCGTCAACACCGAAGCTTTGGGCTTTTCCAAAGAAGTCATCATCTGTGATGATGGTTCCAAAGATCGCACCCACGAGATCGCGCAGGCTGCGGCGTTGGCCGATACCCGGGTCAAGGTGGTGCGCCACCCCGTCAACCGCGGCAAGGGCGCAGCGATTCGCACCGCACTGGCGGCTGCGACGGGTGACTATTGCCTAATTCAAGATGCTGATCTTGAATACGACGTCGACGATTATCCTGCCTTGCTGCAAGAAGTGGTGCGCGGTGCAGCGGTGGTATACGGGTCACGTTTTTTAGCCAATCCCCGCCCCACCGGGATGGCGACGGCCAATCTGATCGCCAATCGGGTGCTCACCACAACTGCGAATGTTTTGTATGGCGTATCGATCACCGACGAAGCTACCTGTTTTAAGCTTTTCGAAACCCAACTTCTACGCGCGCTGAATCTGACGTGCGAAGGCTTTGAGTTCTGCCCTGAAGTGACCGCGAAGTTGGGCCGCCGCAACGTCAAGATTGTTGAAGTGCCGATTTCCTACAGTGCGCGCGCGATTGCCGAAGGCAAAAAGATACGCTGGACCGACGGCGTTTCGGCAATGTGGGTGCTGCTGCGCAACCGCATCGGCAAAAATCAATGAAGCGCCTCGCGGTCGTCACTGGCTGCGGGGCACTGGCTTTTACCGCCCTCGAAGTACTGTTAAGTGTGGTGTTGTATCGTGGCGATTTACCGTTCGCCAGCGCATGGCGGTTGGGTGCGCTGGCGATCGCGTTGGGCAGCGTGTGGTGGATGTTCTTATTTGTAGCGGGTGGCGTAATGCACATCGCTTGGCCTTGGCTCAAGCGGAGCCGTACATGGCTGTTGCAGCAACCACCGGCCATGCTCGCGATCGTTGGAGCCGCCGCTAGTTTTGGCGTAGTGTGGCGTGGCCACCAGTGGGCCAATCATACGTTTCACGAAGCAGTGTTAACCTCGGCGATTGTCAGTGCGATGGCCGGAAGCGTGGCAGCCGTGGTCGCAGGATTTCGGCAAACACCCGACGCTGTGGCGCGGCCACTGGCGGCGCAGCCCAGCGCCACGGTCCACCACGATGTTCCGTGGCTGTGGTCACTGCTTATCATTACCACGGCAAGTTTCATTGTGACCTGGCGCACCGATGCCATGGTGAGCAACGCCCAGTGGTCAACCGCCCGCATTGGCGTGGCGATCGCTGCTATGGCGGCCGTTGTCGCCACGGTTGGATTTTTGCTGCTGCCGGCACTCCATGAATTTGTGTTGACGCTAGGTGAGCTGCTTAGCCGTAGGCTCGGCAGCGCAAACCCTCTGGGCCGCCGCCGCGCTGCACTTTTGGCTTTTGTGGTTGCGTTGAGCGCGTTGCTGTTTATCGCTCACACCATGCTGCCGCAAGTTCGCTCGGTGCTGGCCGGGCGCGATCGCATGTTGATCTCGCTCGGCGTAACCAGTTTTGCCATCGGTCAGGCCATGGCCCACTGGCCAGGCGCAATCCGTGGGCCGGTGGGTTGGCCGTGGGTAGTCGTTGGAATCTTCGTCATCACCGTGGGGGCATTGTGGCGCTGGGGCCGCGACCCGATCGCCAAATACGCAGCGCTAACTGGTTCACCCATGTACGAACGAATGATCGCTGTGATTCGCAGCGCCAACGATTTCGATCGCGATGGCTACGGCTCACTGCTTGGCGAGCGAGATTGCGCGCCATTCAACAGCGCGATCTATCCTGGTGCGCGCGACATGCCCGACAATGGCATCGACGAAAACTGCGACGGCCGCGATTTTTCGCTGCGCGACCTCGCCGCGCCGCCGGGTGAAGGTATGCCGGTGCCAGCGCTGTTCGCCCGCAAGGACTGGAATATTTTGCTACTCACCGTCGATACTGTGCGTTACGACCATACGTCGTTTGGTGGCTACCGCGACGGCCCAGCCAAACGCGACACTACGCCTGAGCTAGCCAAACTCGTCAAACGATCAACCTCGTTTACCTTCGCCCAAGCCCCCAGTGCCGGCACGATGGCTTCGATACCGGCGATTTTGACGTCAAAGTTTTTTCATTCCGGAATAGCGTTGGAGATGAATGGCGTAACCCCTGGCATGCCGCCGCGCCTCACCGCAGACAACGTCACGCTGCCCGAAATCATGAAACGTGGCGAATATTACACCGGCGTCATCGGCTCCCATGAATACTGGAACGACTGGGGGCTCGAACAAGGCGTCGATAGCTACGACAATTCGGTCGGCGCCAAAGCCGACCCATTCCGCGTGGTCGCCGACAAAACCAGCAATCAAATTCTGAGTTTTATGGCCGCCCATCAAAGCCAAAAATGGTTCCTGTGGGCACACTATATCGACCCGCATGGCCGCTACGTGGCTCATCCCGACGTGGTCGATTGGGGCAGCAGCGAACCCGACCTGTACGACGCTGAATTGCGTTGGACCGACCAAGAAATTGGCCGCATGCTCAATCAACTCGCAATTATCCCCGGTGGCGACCGCACCATCGTCATCGTCACGAGTGATCACGGTGAAAGCATGGGCGAGCATGGCATTTCGAGTGGCACGCATGGCACCGCGCTGTACACCGAATTATTACACGTACCCTTCATTATCTATGTGCCCAACAATCCGCCGCATCTCATCGACGGTGCGGTAAGCAATCTCGATATCATTCCCACCATTGCCGAACTCACCGGCATCAATGTAAAAGACCTTGCGTTCGAAGGACGCAGTTTGGTGCCGCAACTATTTTATGGCAAAGCGGATCCCAAGCGCATCGTGTTCGCTGAAACCAATGCACCGCAACCCCAACGCGCCGCCATCAGCGACGCCTATCGCTACATCTACTACCTGCAAAACAATGTTGCAGAATTTTATGACCTCAAAGCCGACCCACGCCAACTCACCAATCTGGCACCGGCTGGAGCGCCACCGTTTGCCGAGTATCGCGACGCACTTAATAGCTGGCTTGAACGCGTGGTGTTTTCGCGTGATCCCAAATTCAATCAAATGGCTGACAAAATGGCCGACGTGTTATTCAAAACTCGCCCCACTGGGTTCATCGCCACCAAAGGGGTCAGTTTAGATAACGGGGCAATCGATGTGCTGGGCTACCGACTGGCCGACACCACCCACTTGGTACCGGGCAGCAAGGTCGACATCCTCGTGTACTTTGAAGCCAAACGCGTGACCAACCAAAAGCTAAAGTTTGGCATCACAGTTTGGCCGGGCTCCAGCATTGGCGCTGATGGTAATGTAGTCACCACGATCGATAGCAATCGTGCGCTGCGAGTCGCGCCACGCGTCACGATCGGTGGGCTGTTTAGTACCGAGCATTGGCGGATTGGTGAATTTATCCGCGAACGCTTCACGATCACCGTGCCCGCCTATTGGGCCATGGCCACAGCCACGGTGGGGTTGATCGCAGTCACCGATGGCGGTCAAGGCGTACCCCGCACCGGGCCATTGGCAAGCAATGAGTCAAACACCTCTATACTTGGCGATCTACCGGTAACTGTTACGGTTCCTGCCGGATCTGGAGCACCGCCAACGTGAATCAAGCCCAGCACCGCTGGCCTCCCAACGTACGTGCTGCGCAGCTCACATCGTTCCGTGATGCCTGACCACAGGAAGCGTACGTGGTCGCGGACCGTAGTAGGATAACCACATGCGGCTTGACCAGCTTTTTTATCAACAGATTCGCACTGCCGAAAGCGAGTCGGGACGTGTCCATGAAGCGCTGATCGGCGTGGTCACCGACAATAAAGACCCCGAGAAATTGGGCCGCGTCAAACTCAAGTTCCCGGTGTTGTCCGAACAAGACACCACCCACTGGGCACCCATGGTGATGCAGGGCGCGGGCAAAAAGCGCGGTTGGTATTTCATCCCGGAAGTCGATGACGAAGTGCTGGTCATGTTCGAACACGGTGACCTAAACTCGCCGATCGTGGTCGGCGCGTTGTGGAACGGCAAAGATAAACCGGCCGACACCAACCCTGGCAGCAACCCGTGCCGAGTGATCAAATCGCGCGCTGGATCCCGCATCATTTTCGACGACGAAAATGAAAAGCTAATCATCGAAGATGGTGGCGGGGTTGGCCGCATTACCTTGGATGGCAAAGGCGGCAAGATCGTCATCGAAGCCCTCAAGGGCGATGTCTGCTTACAATCGCCGGCCGGCGAAATGAAAATTGTCGCCAACGAGATCAACATCGAAGCCACTGCCAGTTTGGAAATCGTGGCCGGCTCCGCCATGAAATTTGGCAGCGGCAGCAGCACTGATATCAAAGGCTCGGCGATGGTCTCGCTGTCGGGGGCGGCCGTAAATGTGAACGGCAGCGCGTCAGCCCCATCGGCACCGTCGACCTCACCCAAAGACATTGCCGACCCGTACGGTTCGTAGGTCAATGCCGAGCTAGTGTGGCAGCGGTAGCACCGCGCCAGCTTAGGCTAGCACGGCATTGCTACTGCGTGAGCTTAAACGAATCGCCGTCCAAGGCCTCGGGCCGTCTCGTCCTTCTTAATCTCGGAATCACGGCGAGGTCCTCGCAATCGTCGCGAAACATCAGACTCCCTCGGGGGGCGACGATGCGTCTGCTACGCGATTTCAGCCCAGCCAATCCCGGTGAAGCCCGCCTTTTCAATGGCGAGGGCGAGTTCACGTTGTAGCAGCACCATGCCGGGAAATGATTTGGGACTGAAAACAAGGCGACCCGGTGGAACCCTGGTTTCGTCGATTTCGATATGGTCTGCGTACTCGATGCTGGTGGGGTCGAATGCCGACCAGGTGACCTTGGACTTGGCGGCATTAATGCAGTCGGGCGGGTCAATTGGATGAATGATGAAGTAGGAAGCCGCGACCGAGTTGCCCTTGATGTCAAAGACCGTCACGGGCAGGTACTCAAGCTTGTCGGGGTTCTTGCCCTGAATAAAGTCCTTGAGGCGCTCCGAACACACCATCATGCTCTCGACGTTGATCAGGCAATCGACCAGTAGCGCGTTGCGCTTGAAGTCCGGGTTGAAGTGAAATGCCGCTGTTGCCGGAAACCTGTCTTTGAAGGATTCGCCAACCAACATGTATTCGGAGTCGGGCACCCCCTGCAGATCCATTACGGCGGCCGCGTTCTTGACAGCGACGGTGTCGAACCTAACAAAGTGATCGTTCATGGTACTCCTCAGGTCAAATCCTTGACCAACGGCTTGACCTTGTTGACAGTCGTCTTGGTCCCGGTCAGTAGGAATGGCTTCCCCTCGCTGTTTTTCTTCAGGGCTGTGGTGCCTTCTCACGCAACCCAGGCTTACGCGCTACTGCGTGAGCTTAAACGAATCGCCGTCTGGGGCTTTGGGACCATGCATCTCTTTGACCGGTGGCATTTTGGCGTTTGGATCTTCGCTGGTGCCACGGCGGACGTATTCGGTAACCGGCCTGTACTCGATGATCCATTTTTCACTCTTGACCTCTTCGCCGTTGCGATAGAAACGACGATTGCGCAACAGCTTGTAGCCGTCAAAGCCGCCTTGGTCTAACGAGGTCTCGTCTTTCTTAATATCGGGGTCAAGCCGTTCTTCGGTGGTGTACGGCGTGGTTTCAAGCACCTTGCGCTCGAATGAAATCTTGTCCCATGGCCGTTTTTTGCCAAGCAACTCAACTGTTGATTCGCCGTTGGCGACCCGGTAGTGAATCACCACTGGAAAATCGTAAGGATTTTTTAATTTCAGATCGGTGTTGGGCCAAACCACGGTGGCGTCAAAACCCAACGGCGTGTAGGTCGACGGTCGTGAATGATTGGTGGTCTTGACAATTTCGAGCCCAGCAAAAAACGACGCCCCAAAGAGCGTCGTCGAAATCTGACAAGTTCCACCGGCCAGGCCATCAACCATTTCACCTGCATCGATTACGTGGGCGATTTTGTAGCCCATCTTTTCGCTGCGCTCGCCTACGACCTCGTTAAACGAGAACTCAGCGCCGGGTTGCAGCACAAACCCGTTAAGCTTGGACGCTGCGAGCTTCAAATTGAAGTTTCGATCTTTGTCCGATACCGAAAACTTGGTGGTGTAGGTGCCGAGCACTTGCGAGATGTCCTCGATCGCCATCGCCTGCGCACTGTTGCTCGCAGGGATGTCCACCATCGGCAATTCAATCGAAACTTGGCCGAGCCGCGCAGCGGTTTCTAACCGAGGCAACGCCGCCCATAGCTCAATTCCTCGACCTGGCTTGTCGGCCACAATGCGTCGGCCTTCGAGGTCGATAAATGCGTTGGTAGGTGCGTGATCGTGCGCAACTTTGATTTTGCGGATAACCTGCTCAACTTTGCTACGGTCGAGCGCAATCGGCACCCGGCCCTGCTGCGCCAATTGCTTGAGTTGGGCTGGAGTATAGACACCCGCGTCCGACGCTTCATGACGACCGACCGTGCCACCTAGTTCGCGCCAGGTCATGCGCACCTTCACCCCACCAGCGATCAATTCAACTGGACGGTCGAGTGCTGCCTGCCAACTATCGCTTGCATCTTTGGTGGCCGCAGGTTTTGCTGTTTTGGCTTCGTGGGGCGCAGTGCGAAGCGTGCGGGTATTCAAATAATAATAGCCGCCGGCAAAGCCGCCCGCCGCGACAAACAGCGCACCGGCCAAGCCAAACAGCACGGCGCCGCCCTCATGTTTTGATGATTTTCTAGATCGCGCCATTACACACCTGTATCACGAAGTGATGTCCGAGCAAATTTGCTTGCCCAAACCGGTTTTGCACAGGCTGGGCCAACCGCAGATCTGTCATACCAGCAGTGCCCAGACGCGGTGTGGGCGGCTTGCCACAACTAGCGTGGCTAGAAAGTAGACGATCGGCGGGCTGGCATCGGAGTTTGACACCGAGGCTTTGGTAGGGCACGTTTACCGCATGGCGTCGTCACTCATCCAGCGAAACAAAGTTGTGGCAAAACGCAAAG
>JAYWHS010000837.1:0-2623 GCA_043777635.1 Kofleriaceae bacterium
TTGGCACGATTTTGGCTTAGTTCGGTACTGTGGTGAGTAGCAAAGGTAGAATTCTAGTCGTCGATGATGAAGTCAATGCTCGCAGCGCGTTGGCGGAACTGTTGCGCGATGAGGGGTACGACGTCGAAACTGCAGCCGATGCCTTCAAGGCCTTAGGCAAGTTCGAAGCATTTGCGCCCGCCGTAGTGGTGACCGACCTCAAAATGCCGGGCATGGATGGGGTCGAACTGGTGCGCCGGTTAAAGGCCTACGAAGACGCCCCTGCGGTCATCGTGATGACGGCGTTTGGCGCGGTTGAATCCGCAGTCGCAGCGATGCGCGCTGGGGCATCCGAATACCTTGCCAAACCGCTCAACCTTGATGAACTGCTGGTGTGTTTACAGCGGGTACTTGAACATCAAGCATTACACCGCGAAACCAAACTACTCCGGCAGCGGGTCAAAGATCGAACCGCACCGTCGAACATGATCGGTTCGTCGCCGTCGATTCAGCGGGTGTTCGAAGTCATCGACCAGGTCGCACCGAGCCGCGCCACCACGTTGATTACCGGCGAGAGTGGCACCGGCAAAGAGTTGGTCGCCAATGCAATTCATCAACGTTCACCGCGCGCGCATGGCCCGTTTATTAAGCTGCATTGCGCCGCCCTGGCGGAAAGTCTGCTCGAAAGCGAACTGTTTGGACACGAGCGCGGCGCGTTTACCGGCGCGTTGACCCGGCGCGATGGCCGGTTCTCACTGGCCGATGGCGGCACGCTGTTCCTCGACGAAATTGGCGAAGTCTCGCCCGCGATTCAAGTTAAGCTGCTGCGTTTTTTACAAGAGCATGAGTTCGAACGTGTCGGTGGCGGCCAAACAATTCGTGTCGATGTCCGGGTAATCGCGGCGACCAACCGTAATCTCGCCGATGACGTTGCCAAAGGTCGGTTTCGCGAAGACTTGTTCTACCGCCTCAATGTCATCAACATTGAAATGCCAGCGTTGCGTGAACGCAAAACCGACATTCCTGAGTTGGCACAATTTTTTGTCGAGCGTTGTGCCAGCGACAATGACCGGCCTTCGGTCATCGGCTTTACCGACGAAGCGTTGCGAGCACTGTGCAACTATGACTGGCCTGGTAACGTGCGCGAACTCGAAAACGCCATTGAACGATCCGTGGTGATGGCCTCGACACCGCTCATCGACGTGATCAACCTGCCCAATGGCGTGCGAGCCGCGCAACAAACGCCGGCGCTGAATACCGGCGCTAGCATCGGGCCATTGCCAATTCCTGGTTCGTCGATGGAGGACATCGAGAAGTATGCAATCTTGGAAACCCTGCGTTCAACCGGGGGTTCGACCTCTCAAGCTGCGGAGATCCTCAAAATGAGTGTGCGCACGATACAGTACCGACTTCATCAATATAATGCGGCGCCAAAATCAGATGTCGCAGCGGTTGCGACCACACCTGACAAGCGCAAAAATTCGCCGAGCACGCCACCGGCCACCGCGCGCGATATAAAATAGTGCATGCCTGACTTTTTCGAAGACTGCATGCGGCAAATCCATTTTGACGCCGCCGAAACGGCACGCTTGGTTCAACTGCATCCCGTGCTCGCGCCGTATTTCGGAGGTATTGCCGAGCTCTTCTATCAATCCTTAGCGGGCTCTCCGGCGGCGATGCGGATCTTTAAAGACGACGCCCAAATCAACCGACTCAAAGTCTCGTTGGTCGACTGGATGTCGACCGGGCTACTCGGGCCACATGATGAGCGATTCTATGAGCGCCGCTCCCGCATCGGCCGTCGCCATGTGTCGATTGGCCTTGCTCAACACTACATGTTCACCGCGATGAACACCGTGCGCACGCGCTACCACGAACTCATCAATGAGCTGTGCACACCTAGCGACGCGCTGGGTTATTCGCGGGCGGTCAATCGCTTGCTCGATTTAGAACTCATGTTGATGTTGCGCCACTACCAGATCGATTCTGAAGAACGCTTGGTGCAACGCGAGCGCGCGGTGCAAGCTGAGCGACTTACCGCGATGCAGACATTATCCGCGGGGTTAGCCCACGAAGTGCGCAACCCGCTCAATGCGGCGGCGTTACAACTTGAATTACTCAATCGCCGCATCATCCGCACCAGCGATGATCCTAAATTGACCGAGCCAACTAAGTTGGTGCACCATGAATTGCAGCGGCTATCAAAAATGCTCAACGAGTTTGTCTCGTTTGCTCGGCCACCGCAGTTGGATATTTCCCAGCACGATTTACTCGCCATCATCAAGCACGTGTTGCGGGCCGAACAGCCGCTGGCCGATGATCACAGCGTCACATTGCAGCTAACCACCTCGTTGACCGCTGCGTTTGCCAACGTCGATGGTGGTAAAGTTCATCAGATCGTACAAAACCTGATTCGCAACGCGATCGAAGCGTCACCGCTGCATTCCGTCGTCGGCATCACGGTTACCGAATCCAATGAACATATCGCGATCGCGATTGAAGACCATGGCCCGGGAATCCCCGATGACGTCAAACGGCGGATGTTTGAACCATTCTTTTCAACCAAAGAAACCGGCACCGGCTTGGGCATGGCCATCGTGCATAGCTTGGTGACCCAACACCAAGGCGAGTTAACGGTTACGAC
>JAYWHS010000838.1:0-2623 GCA_043777635.1 Kofleriaceae bacterium
GGCGTCATCGCCACTACGGACTTGAAAGAAAGGACCGTCAAGCTCAAGTGCTGCCGGGCCAAACCCCGTTGCCCCGACATCATGGCCGCCATCGAACGCTCCGCGTCCGCCAGCTAAACCAGCTGGCCCCGGCTGCGCCGGAAAGCCTGCACGCGGAGCGCACAGTTTGGTGATGTGGAGTTGGATGCTCATGGGTGGACCTTGCAGTGTTTGATTAATAACAAACGCTGAACCGCCCGTCAACAAGTTTATTAATAATAATTTCCAACGTGCCAATCAATGATTCTTCCTGCGGTGCTGCTGCCAACTACACGGCGGATTCAAAAGCAACAATCCAGAGTGTGCTGGCACCACACCCCGCGTACCTTCTTGCTGTGACAAGCCGCATTCCTTCTAGTATCGAAACCGATTCGCGTTGGCTCGCAGTCAAGTCACGCGACACGGCCTACGACGGCATGTTTTTCTATTCGGTAAAAACCACCGGCGTGTTCTGCCTTGCATCGTGTGCGTCACGTACTGCGAATCCACGCAATGTCGCTTTTCATCCGTCGATCGTTGCAGCCCAACGCGCAGGATTTCGTGCGTGCAAACGTTGTGAACCAACATTGCCGCCGCGATCACTGCGCGAAGCTGCGCAGATCGCCGAGCTTTGTCGGTGGATAGATTCGGTCGACGCTGCACCAAGCCTTGACCAACTCGCAGCGCGCGCCGGCATCAGCAAATTCCATCTGCAACGCATGTTTAAAAAAATCGTAGGCGTAACGCCGAAGATCTATGCATTGGCGCAACGGCAACAACGGATTCGCGCTGCGATCCACGACGAACTGCGGATTACCGACGCCATCTATCGCGCTGGCTACAACTCGTCATCGCAGTTCTACACCACCAGCAATGAGGTCCTCGGCATGACTCCTAGCAACCTGCGGCGCGGCGGCGCCGGTCAAACCATTGAGGTAACGATCGTTGCCTGCTCACTTGGCCACGTCTTGATCGCAACAACCGAGCGCGGCATTTGCGCCATCTTACTCGGCGATACGCCCGATGCAGTTGGCAGCGATTTGCTACAACGATTTCCACACGCGACGCTGCAGCCGACCGAGCGTAACGCCACCTCGCGACGCCGCGAGATCATTAACCACGTAGTTGCCCTCGTCGATAATCCGGCGCAACATCACGCGCTGCCCCTCGATGTGCAAGGCACTGCATTCCAACAACGAGTCTGGCAGGCACTGCGCGCGATTCCACTCGGCACCACGGTGAGCTACAGCGAGCTAGCCAACAGCATCGGCGCGCCGTCAGCAGCCCGCGCGATCGCCACGGCGTGCGCAGCCAACCCTTGCGCCGTTGCCATTCCTTGCCACCGCGTTGTGCGCAGCAGCGGCGAACTCGCAGGCTATCGCTGGGGCATCGAACGCAAACGCGCACTGCTCGAACGCGAAAAATCACCAGCTACACCGCCGCCGCATAAAAAGCTCAAACGCGGGTAAAAGCAAAAAAACGCAGTCATTACTGACTGCGCCCTGTCCAGAAACAGACAATGATTGGTCCAAAAAATCCGCGCGAGCAACGTGTGGTGGGATGAATGCCGGCGACTTGTCGTCGGCAGAAAGTACGGGAAAGTCCCTTGTGAAATCGACCGGTGGGATGAATGCCGGCGACTTGTCGTCGGCACAAGGGACGGGAAAGTCCCTTGTGAAATCGACCGGTGGGATGAATGCCGGCGACTTGTCGTCGGCACAAGGGACGGGAAAGCGGGAAAGTCCCTTTTTACAGTTGAACTAACGATGATCGCGGACTTGCGGGCCACTGTTAACATTGATGTTAACCGAGCCTTGCACGCCCCACGCGCCATCGATCCACAGCCAATTTTGGCCTTGTTGTTCCCAACGGCCCTGATTCCAAACTTGGTTGGCGCGTTGACGTTCCCAATGACCTGGCATCCAGTCGTACTGACCATTTTGCCATTTGTAGTTACCGGCAACCCAGATGTAACCAGGGCGCGGACTGCCGTAGTTTTCTTGGCGTGGTGCAGGTGGTGCCATGCTTGGGTACATCCCAACCGAGACGCCGCCCACGATCATGCCGCCGTTACCACCGCCGACGATCATGCCACCGTTAGGGTTGCCACCAACAAAGACGCCGCCGCCGTTCGGGCCAGCCGTCACAACAACCGAGCCACCACCATTGCGATCAGGGCGATCAACAACGCCGACGCCGCCTTGCGCGCCGGTTGCATCAATCGCAACTACGCCGCCCATGCCAGTGGTGTCAACGCGGGTAGCAACGGTCCATTGACCGTCGACAAAATGCCAGCTATTGCCATTGCGTTGCCAGGTGCCAGCTTGCCAGGCATAACCTTGGCGTTGCGCTTCCCAGTGACCGCGTTGCCATTGCCATTGGCCGTTGACCCAAACGTGACGGCCTTGAATCCAAACTTGGCCATTCATCATTTGGCCGGCTTCGGCTTCAAACTCTGGTTGCGGCGGTTCGGAGTACACCATCGAACCATTGCCCATGCGACCCGTGCCGGTCACGTAGCAACCGGCCGAAGCCATCATGAGCGCGATGCCGAGTACGGAACCAAAGCGAAAAATTGAGCGTGTGCGAATCATTCTAGTCTCCT
>JAYWHS010000839.1:0-8902 GCA_043777635.1 Kofleriaceae bacterium
GTAGAAGAAATGCTTGCTGCGATGTTGGCAAAAGAACCGGCGCAACGGCCGTTAGCGCGGGCTGCCCACGCATCGATGATCGATATCGTCACTGGGCACCTCGGGGTTGCCAAACCGCGAGTAGCGCGTTCGCGTGTGTCGCGGATGGTCCCGGCTGCGGCCGAGCGCCAACCGATGGAAGCCACCAGCGACAAGCGTGCCGAGGCAGCCGACCTTCGGGTGCTGTTGGTAGCGGCGACGAGTGACCCCACCACGGCGGCGGCTTTGGTAACCGCTGGAGCTATGACCGGCCTGCGTTGCGCGGATGGTAGTGCAGTCCCCGCCAGCGCTGAAACCGCCGATGTAGTCGTGGTTTTTGGTGCCGATGTGACGGCCGTGCAACAGTGGGCCAGCCATCTGCCGGTCATGGTGATCATGGGCAATGATAGCCTCGATGCTGCCATGGCGATGCTTCGGGCCGGCGCCACCGAAGTCGCAACTTCGGACATCGGAGCTGCGGCGATAATCACCAAATTGCGCAAAATGATCGTTACCGCGCAGCGTAAGGCTCGGCGCCCCCCGACAACGTAGCGGGAAACAAGCGCAAACCGGCCTTGTTTTAGGCGCAACGGAGGCCCCAGGGCATCTCAGCGATTGCTATAGTCTTGCCGTGACCCTACCTGCGGAACGGATCGTCGCTGGCGTTGTGCTTTCTGAGCGTGTATCGGCAGGCGTGTATGGCGTGTTATTCCGCGCCCAATATCAGGGCCAGCGGGACGTCCGCGCGTTATTGATCGATGCGCGATTGCTCGACGAGAATTCGTTTCGAGCCACGCTTTCCGATGAGCGTGCCATGGCGTTGCTGACCGAACTTTCGCACCCTACGGTGCTGCCGATTTTGGCAGTTGAATCCGAGGGTGCCGATATGATCGTGGTGACCCGGGGCTTAGGCCGCTACGTCACTGTCTACGATATGCTGAGTCAGGCTCGTGCCCGTGGTGAAAAGCTCGCACCCGAGGTTGCGCTAGCCATCGCAACGGCGGTGGTAAGCGGCTTGGCCACCGCTCACCGACATGGCATTGTGCATGGCGGCATTCACCCGCGCAGTGTTTTGATCGACGAGGTTGGCGGCGTGCACATCACCGATTTTGCAGTCGGGCGTGCGCTAACCACGGCGGTGGCGCAGGGTGCCGATTCGGCATTATGGCGAGGACTTTCGGGATTTTTGGCACCTGAACTGGTGCTCGGTGATGAGCCTTCGGCTGCCACCGATGTTTTTGCAGCCGGCGCTTTGTTGGGTTGTTTGCTCACCGGTGACCTTCCGTTGACTGAGGCTAGCGCGTTGCCGGATGACGCGTTGGGCGCGGTCTGTCGTCGCACAATGGCTTCCGATATTGCAAAACGCCCAGCCAACGGCGAAGAAGTTGCAGGCTTGCTGCGGGCGGCGGTGTTTTCGTCGGCGATTCAACTGGCCGATGGTGCGAGCATTGCGCGGGCTGCGGGCTTGGTGCGCAACGACAAGAACTTCGACGACGATACCGAGAGTTTGCTTGAATCACTCGGCGATGTTGCGCAAAAAGCACCGATGCGTCCGAGTATTGAAATGCGAGCCGAGGCTGCACTGCTCAACCGCAGCAGTGGGTCGGGTTCGTCTGCGGCGGTAAAACAGACGCCGAGCGCAGCCTCGATACCGCCGACGCGCAAGCCCGCGGATACCGGCGGCTTGGATGCTTTGCTCAGTGATTTGTCGGCACCTGCACCAATCGCCACGCCAAGCCGAAGCCCATCACCTGCGACGGCGCGGTCGTCGTCGCTCACACCAGCGCGCGCCTCGTCGCCGGTAGCATTCGCTGCTCCTGGTGGTTCGAGTCGCGACACCAGTGGCCTTGACGCGTTGCTGAGCGATTTGCAAGGCGCGACAACGAACCTCGCGCCCAAAAAACCAACCGGGTCAGGCAAGCATTTGATCTTGGACGGTGGCGACGATGAAGAAACCACACCGTTGCCCATGCCGTTACGCGATTTTGAAGAATCGCATGCGATTACCCGCATCGGCGCAAGTACGGAAGCCGCTGCGCTCTACGCGTTGATGGACTTACCTACCGACACCTCGGCGACGCAAGTTGTCGCGCCGCCAACACGTCCGGTGGCGGTGGCGGCACCGTCAGTACGTGTCGCGGTGGCTAGCCTTCCAACTCACGTTACGGTTGCGCCGGTTGCTGCTAAACCAGCGGTTGTAGCCAAATCTGCGGTCGCCAGCAAATCGCCGTTGCCAAGCAAAGTGCGGGCTTCTGCAGCGGCGATTCCGGTGACCATCACGAACGTCAAGCGCAACCAGTTGCCCGATGTTGCCCAAGGCGATCCAACCGAGCGTGATGCCCCTCGCAACCCTGGCAAATTGCGACGAGCGGCGCCGGTTGTTGAGCCTTCACCATTCAATCTTGACACGCCGAAGTTGACGCGCAGCACCTGGTGGATTTGGGTGTTGATGATGGTTGTCGTGGCCGGCGGCGCGGTGTTTTTGTATCAACGGCAAGAGCAAAAAGCGCTGGAAAACAAACAACGTCACGAAGCTGAACTACGGCGCGCCGAAGAACTGACCAAACAAGCGCGTGATGCATTGCCAACGCCTGGCAAGGTCCGCATCCGCAGCAAGCCGGGCAGCGCAGGAGTTTGGTTGTCGTTGGGGCGAACCCCGCTCGATTCATTTCCGTTGTCGTCATCGACGCTGCATGAATTGCGAATTGAACTTGATGGTTTTGAATCGGCCGATACCCAAGTGTTGCCTGGCAATTGGACCGGGGCCGAGGACGAACGCAAAGCGCTCATCGCGTTGTCGATGCGTCCTGGTGCGACCAAGTTACCGGCCACGCCGCCCGAACCGGTCGCTGCGAAAGGCTACAAAGCGGGGCGCGGACCTATTCATGTCGAGACCACGCCATCGGGTGCGCAGGTTTGGTTGTATGTGGGCGTGTCTGACAACATGGAGCTCGGTGGCATTCAAACCGGCAAAGAATATGAGTTTCTGTTGACCAAAGACGGTTTTTTGCCGGGTCATGGCAAAGTCGTCGTCGAGGATTGGCAGGACGACGTGGGCAAAAAAGAGCTGGTTGAAAAGACGGTTGAGTTGGTGCCGGCGCCTGCCGGGCCGGGAAAAGCGCCATGAACAAAGAGCGCAATCTGCAAATTCGCTGCGCGACGTGGAGTCAGGTTGAAGCGTTCTATACACGCAAACTGCGCCGCGGTAATTTGTTATCGGTCAAAGTCGCGTTTGCGGTTAGTGCCGGCATGTCAATCACCATTGGCATTGAGATGCCGACCGGCATCGTGTTGGCCATCGACGGTGTCATTCGCCGTGTGTCAGACCTCGTGGGTGAAACTCGGACGTGGATTGAAATTGAATTGGTCGGCCTGACCGAAGAGACCCTGCTACGGCTCAAGCGCATGGTCGCGCAGGGCGAAGCCGAAAGCGCCGCTGCTCCGATCACTGACATTTTGGAAATCGATGCGGAATTACCACCTTTAGCGGAACATTCGTTCGCTGGCGTTGAATTGCCGGCGGAGTCGAGCGCCGACGAACGCACTCGATTTGCCGAACTGTCGGCGCAGTTGCGTCGCTTTCGAACATTAGCCGTGCACGAACTATTAGGGGTTGGGGTCGACGCATCGGCGCATCAAGTGCGTAGCGGTTGGCGAGCGTTGGTCCGGCAGTTTCATCCCGATTCGGTAGCTCGATTTCATTCGGTAGCAGTGACGCACTTGGCAGAAGAAATAAACATTCTCATTAACCGCGCGTACGATCGCATGCGCCATACGTTAGTCGAGCAGGGGCGAGGCGCGATATTTGGTTCCGCAGTTTTCGCACCGCATGGTTGGCTCGTTGGATTTGAAGATATCTCGACCAGCGAACCGGCCGCACCCCGGCCGCGAACCCGCAGCGGTCGTTTTATCCCGGCCAATTTTGCTTCGGCCACGGCGGCGGCCGCTTCGGCTGCGGCGACAAGTGTGGGCACCGAAATGGCTGCGCTGCCAGCGATGGTAACGTCACAGGGCGGTGACTCATTTGAAGTGCGTGCTCGTGGCTTGCTATCCACTGGTGACGCCGACGGTGCCAAGGAAATGCTTGCGATGTCGTTGGTCGTCTATCCACGCAGTCGCTCGCTGCGGTCGCTGTATTATATGGCGAGCGCCCTGGTTGCGTTGGCTGCCGAGCAAAAGATGTTGGCGATTTCGCAGCTTGAAGCCGCGTTGGCCCATGACGAACAGTGTCGCGAAGCGCAGTTATTGTTGGACTACATGCAGCGCCAGCATCCGGTGGATCTAAAGATCCTGACCGAAGTCTTTGGAGTTTACGGATGAGGCGTGCCGTCGGTATCGATCTTGGAACATCGAACTCAGCCGTCGCGGTCATCGATAGTGACGGCCGGCCGCGTATTTTGACCACCGCGACCGGTGCAACTACGTTGCCTTCGGTGGTGTGGTTTTCTCCGGACGGTCCGAAGATCGGAGATGCCGCGCTGCCTGGTTTTGACGAAAGTCCTGATTTGACAGTGTTCGGTGCCAAGCGTTTGCTCGGACGCCGCTTTGATCACCCCGAAATTCGCCGGCTAGCTCGTATTCTACCGTACGAACTCATCGCAGCCCCCAATGGAGACACCTGGATTGCGCTCCAGAGTGGCCGCACCGTTGCACCCGAAGAAGTATCGGCGCTCATTCTCACCGAACTGCGAGCCATGGCGGATCGGTTCTTCGGTGAGCCGGTCGTCGACGCGATTATTACAGTACCGGCCTGGTTCGACGCGGCGGCCCGACAAGCAACCAAAGACGCAGCAACTATTGCAGGGCTTAATGTGCGACGCCTGTTGAGCGAGCCGACGGCTGCAGCGCTGGGCTATGGCGCGCATCGCGGCGAGAAACGTCGCTACGCGGTTTGTGATTTGGGCGGTGGCACGTTCGACGTTGCGCTGGTCGATGTTGAGGATGGAATCTTTGAAGTGCTGTCGACCACTGGTGATGCATTTTTAGGTGGTGATGACTTTGACCGCATGTTGGTTGAGCACTTAGCTCGCGACGTGCGTCGATTACGCAGTTATGACATCAGCTCAGATCCAACTTCTGTTGATCGGTTGCGGATTGCGGCACAAAACGCCAAGCACGCATTGTCGACGCTCGATCAAACTACGATTTCGGTAGCCAACCTCGCGGCGTTGCCTTCGGGCAAGGCCATCGATTATGAGCGCACCCTCACCAAAGCTGAGTTGGAATCATGGACCGCGCCGCTGTTGCAACGCTTGATCGCCCCGTGTCAAGAAGCGCTACAACGGGCTTCGCGGCGCCGCGATCAGGTTGATCAAGTGTTGATGGTTGGAGGCATGTCGCGCATGGGTGCGGTTCACGCCACCTTGGCCGATGTGTTTGGCCAAACGCCGACGCCAGTCCCCAATCCCGACGAAGTGGTCGCCGTAGGCGCAGCGTTGGAAATCGCGCGGCTCGAAGGCATCATTGATGGCGTACTGATGATTGATGTTTGTGCACGCGGCATTGCAGTGTCCATTGCCAACGGTCCGTGCGAGCCGGTGATCGCGATGAACTCGGTGTTGCCAACCCGTGAATATCGGGCGTTGCTCACGCACGTCGATGAACAAACCCGAATTGAATTTGATCTGTGGGAGGGTGAGGCCGTCGAGCCCGCACTCAATCGACTGCTTGGTCGTTATGCGACGCCGGAGCTGCCTCGGGCTGCGGCCGGAGATGTCTTGGTCGTGCTTGAAGTGACGATCGATTCCGATGGCACCATCCGGCTGGCTGCAAGCGAACTCATTTCGGGCGAGCGCTTGATGGTCGAGCAGCTGTTACACAGTGGTCTGGCGCGGTCCGAAGTAGCGCGGCTCGCGCGATCGTTCAATGAAGGTCGCGAGATTTTACGCTGATCGAAAATGCGCCGAGATGTCTAGATGATCGATACGCCGTGACGCGCTAAATCGGCTGCACCGATCAGCCCGGCATCATCGCCAAGTTCGGCGGCCACCACGGTGAGCGGTTCGAGCGCTGCGCGCGGTGCAACCAATTCAAGTGCTGTTAGAGTGTGTTCAAGTAAGATCGGCGTACGGCCTAACATGCCGCCGCCAAGCACTAATCGCTCGCAATTAAGCAGCGCAAGCGCGTTGCCAATGGCAACAGCCAAGGCGGTGCCGATTTCTTGCCAGAGTTCGAGTGCCCAGATGTCACCGTCGGCGGCTGCTTGGTCAACGTGACTTGGGGTTGCGGCATCAATGCTACCGGCCGCGATCACCGTCGCGAGCGACAGGCCATCGGCTAGGTCGCGGCGAATTCGTTTCAATACTGATGCGCCGCCCGCATAGGCTTCGACGCAGCCACGGCTGCCACACGCACACGGCACGGCATCGATGCCCCAGGCAATTTTGCAGTGGCCCAGCTCGCCGGCGCAGCTTGATGCTCCTTCGACCAATTGACCGTTGGTGATAAAACCGGCGCCGATGCCAGTGCCGACAAAAACCGCCAACATGTCCCGCGCACCACGGCCAGCGCCGTAGGCAAATTCGCCCCATGCGATGGCATTGACATCGTTGTACATGCCGACGGCAAACTTCGGCCCAAGCGCTTCGGCCAACATGGGGCCAAACGCGACGTCGCGCCAACCAAGATTCGGTGCATTCGCAATTGTGCCACGTCGATCATAGAGCATGGCTGCGACGCCAATGCCGACGGCGATGGGCTTGGCAACGGCTGCGGGTTCTAACGCGCTGACCAAGTCGTGAATCAACGCAACGATTGCGGCACACATAGTCTGCGGGTCGCGCTGCTCACCGACGGCTTGCCGAATGATGCGGGTTGGCACGTTCGTGTCGGCCGTGTCGCCAGAGACGTTATTGAACAGCGCCGCACGCAAATTGGATCCGCCAAGGTCGATCCCAATGCACGGGGCCATCGTCATACCTCCTCCATCGTGTGGCGGGCGTGCGCGATTGCCGTTCGCAGCAATTCGGTGATGTGAGTCAAGGTCTCGGCGTCGTCGGCTTCGCAACGCATGACCAACGCCGGTTGCGTGTTCGAGGCGCGGACCAAGCCCCAGCCATGTTGCCACACCGCCCGCACCCCATCGATATCAATGATGTGGCGGACGTCGCTGCGCGCGCGCATCGCAGCGGTCACGGCGGCAACCACGGCGAACTTGCTAGCATCTGGGCACTCAATGCGCAGTTCCGGTGTAGCGGCCATGGTCGGCAACTGGTCGGCGAGTTCGCGCAAGGTTGCGTCGCTGCGACTGAGCAGTTCCAATAAACGGCCACCGGCATACATGCCATCGTCGAAGCCAAACCAGCGATGGGCAAAAAACATATGCCCCGACATTTCGCCAGCGAGCAGGGCCCCGGTTTCTTTCATACGAGTTTTGATCAGCGAATGGCCGACTTTCCACATTTCAGCGTGGCCGCCGGCGCGAGTGAGTTCGTCGTACATGGATTGTGAGCACTTCACTTCGCCAACAAAGTGGGCGCCAGGATGCTCATGCAGGATCGCTTTGCCAAAAAGGATCATTAGCTGATCGCCCCACAGAATTCGGCCGCTAGCATCAACCGCTCCAATTCGATCGGCATCACCGTCGAGGGCAATCCCCAGTTCGGCACTTTCGCGGGCCACCGTCGCGATGAGATCTTGCAGGTTGGCGGCCACGGTTGGGTCGGGATGGTGGTTGGGAAAACGGCCATCCATGTCGCAGTACAGCGGCACCACGTCAAAGCCTAGTCGTTGATACAGCGCCAGCGCTAGCGGGCCTCCGGCACCGTTGCCGGCGTCGACCACAACTTTCATGCGTCGAGGGCCGAGCACAATGCTGTTGCAGGCGGCATCGAGATACTCATCTCGTACGTCGCATTGGGTCAGCGTGCCGACCACGGGCAGCTCATCCGGTGCGTCGAGCAAGTGGGCTGCGACCTCATCGCGTAACTCGGTGATGCTAGCGCCAAAAAATGAGCTGCCGTTGAGCAACAGTTTAAAGCCATTGTCCGGGGCTGGATTGTGGCTGCCGGTGATCATGATGGCGCCGGCCGGATGCAGGTGCTTGTCAGCAAAATATAATAGCGGGGTCGGACCAACCCCGATATCGACGACGTGGCAAACGCTACGCAGTCCGTGGACCAACGCTTCGAACAGTCGCTCTGAATGCAAGCGACAGTCGCGCGCAACCACGACGGTGTTGCCATGCACGTAGGCTCGGCGTGCAAACGCCACACCGATTGCGGTTACGGTTGCGTCGTCTAGATCACGGTCGGCGACACCGCGAATGTCATATTCTCGAAAGCTGCTCGGTACAAAAACCACCCCTATAAGTACCGCGTTAAGCCACGCGCGGCCAGCGCATCGACAACGCTGCGCACGTCTTGCGCGCGATCTTTGGGCATAACCAAAACCGCGTCACCGCGTCGGACCACGACCAAATCGGAACAGCCCAATAGTGCAATAACCCCACGTTCGGCCACCGCGATATTGCCGGTGCCGTCGATCACCACCGTGGTGCCGGCGCAGCTATTGTTGTTGGCATCATGGCCGAGCATGGTCGGCAGGGCGGCCCACGATCCAATATCATCCCAGCCAATATCGGCAGCGACGGTGACCACACGGTCGGTGCGTTCCATGATGCCGTAGTCGATCGAAATCGATGGCAGCCCAGGATAGACCTCGTTGATCGCGGCTTCGACGGCCTCCGGGCCGGCGGCAATCGCCGCGCTGATGTGGTGGATGCCTTGGGCCAGTGTGGGCATGTGTTTGGCCACTTCGGATAACAAACGTTGGGCTGACACCACGAAGATGCCGGCGTTCCATAGGTGGCGGCCACCGCGCACATACTCGCTAGCCACCTCAAGGTTGGGCTTTTCAACAAAACGGGTAACTGCAACTGCGGTAT
>JAYWHS010000840.1:0-2620 GCA_043777635.1 Kofleriaceae bacterium
GATGGAAATCTTGCGACTCGAATCTGGTTTGGCGGCTTTGCCAACACGAAAGCCGGCACGCACGCGGTCGATCAGCCGCTTAAATTCTGGGCCTTGGAAAATTTTCCCAACGAAGTTGCCGCCCGGGGCCAAGGTCTGTTCGGCAATTTCGAGCGCACGTTCAAACAGTGCCTCGGAACGCGCTTGGTCCATGCTGCGAATCCCGCTGGTATCGGGTGCCATGTCGGAAAGCACGACGTCAAAACCGTCGAGGCCACCGAGTAGCTCGGCGGTATCAATGGTCAACACATCGCCGACCATAATGCGGGCGCCGGGCACGCCAGGACGCAGCTCTGTTCGATCGATGCCGACTAGCACGCCGCGTTCGCCTATGCGGGTGCGCGCGTACTGCAACCATGAACCTGGTGAGCACCCAAGATCGAGGACGCGGTCGCCGGGTTTGAACAGGTTGTACTGCGAGTCGATTTCTTGCAGCTTAAAAACCGCGCGGGCCCGGAAGCCTTCGCGTTTGGCCTGTTGATGAAAGCGGTCGTGCCGCACGTTGCGATCACCGAGTCGATTGTTGTTACCCACGTTAGTGCCCGATCCTTACGCCGAAAATGAAAATCCCGCCACAGCGGCGGGATTGTACAAAGCAACTTGTTACCAAGTCCGCAGGACCAGGGATTAACCGCGGCCGGCAGCAGCTTTCTTGGATGCCTTGAGTGGGTTCTTGGAACGCACTTCTTCTTTGCCTTGACCCTTACGCGTGTACTCGGTGCGGGTTGCCGCAAGCGTTACCACAACGTATTGGTTGTTTGCGCCTGGCACGCCACCGCGCACCAAGATGCAGTTGTCTTCTTCGAGGATTTTGAAAAGTTGCAGATTTTGAATCGTAACTTTTTCAGCGCCCATGTGACCACCCATGCGCTTGCCCTTATGGACACGCTGAGGAGTCAACCGGCAACCAATCGAACCACCGTGACGGAAGTATTCGTGGGTACCGTGGGTGGCTGGCTTGCCAACCATGTGGTGGCGCTTCATGACGCCTTGGAAGCCTTTACCTTTGGATTGGCCTTCGACGTCGATCGGTTGGTTCACTTCGAACACATCCTTCGGTCCGAGGGCTTGGCCAACTTCGTATTTTTCAATGTCAGCGGCATCCAAGCGAATTTCGCGGATGAAACGCTGTGGTTTCATGTTGCCGGTTTTGAGCGCGCCCATCATGGCTTTGTTAGCGAGACGGAGTGGCTTCTCATCAAAGCCGAGCACCAATGCCGAATAACCGTCGCGCTCGACGGTGCGCTTTGCAAGCACAAAGCAAGGGCCGGTTTGAATAACAGTGACAGGTACTGATTCGCCGTCTTCTGCGAAGACTGAGGTCATACCGATTTTTTTGCCGAGGAGGCCGATCTTCTGTGCCATGGCTGCTAACTCCGTTACATCAATCGAAAACTGGGGCCGGTATATACGCTCCGGTTGCTACGGGCGTCAAGGTGAAGGATGCGTCTATGCGCGCGGGATCCGAAACGCACTGTAAGTATTTGAAAACGTTAGGTCCGCGAGCTGATCCACCGTCACTTTTGCGGCTTGGGCAACCACTTCGCCGGTATGAATTACGAATCCTGGCTCATTCCGACGGCCTCTTTTCGGGTTTGGGGCCAGATATGGACAGTCGGTTTCGACCAAAATCCGGTTCAGCGGCACCTCGGCTACCGAGTCGCGAATTTGCTGCGCAGTCTTATAGGTAATGATGCCGGAGAACGAAACGTAACAACCCAACGCAGCGTAGCGAGCGGCGTCATGCGGTGTGCCGGTGAAGCAATGAATAATGACACCGAGCTCGGCGGCTTTGGTTTCCTGCAGCACAGCAAGCGCATCATCATGAGCATCGCGAATATGGCAGACCACCGGTTTACCAACCTTGCGCGCCAGTTCAATAAAGCGCACAAAGCAGTCGCGTTGCAGCTTGCGCGGCGAATGGTCGTAATAATAATCCAGCCCAGTTTCGCCGATGGCGACGACGCGAGGGTGGGTGCTCAAGCGCTCGTGCACCGCCCACCAATCCTCGGTCATCTTTTCGACGTCATGGGGATGGGTCGCGACGGTGGCCCAAATGGCTGGATCAGTCTCGGCCAAAGCGACGGCACGAGTTGCCGACGTAGGCTCACCGACGGCGCCAATGACGACCATATGTGAAACGCCGGCATCGCGGGCCCGTTGCAGCACCTCGGTGCGATCGGCGTCAAACTCGGGACCATCGACATGGGCATGACTATCGAACCATTGCGGCATAACGGTGCTGCATATAGCACATCCCAGCGGCCCCATAACCGCACCGCTATTTCGTCCGCCAGTCCGCCAGTCCGCCAGTCCGTAAGTCCGTAAGTCCGTAAGTCCGTAAGTCCGAAAGTCCGTAAGTCCACCAGTCCACCAGTCCGCCAGTCCGCCAGTCCGTAAGTCCGTAAGTCCGTAAGTCCGTAAGTCCGTAAGTCCGCAGTTGTCGTCGTAGACGGATCGAAAATCCGGCGATGCTCAGCGAACTTGGTGGTGGCATGAAGCCAGCGTCGAGGCACCTACCCCCTGCGATGACAGGGTGACCGTTCTCTCGTGACACTCGCGCCACCCGAGCCAGTTGATT
>JAYWHS010000841.1:0-8887 GCA_043777635.1 Kofleriaceae bacterium
ACAACGCCTTCAGGAATAATCCCAGCTGCCTTCGGAATACCACCGTGCGAGCTCGAACCAATTTTGGTTTCGTTGCCAAGTTGAACTTCGAGAATCGCAGCTTCGATAAAGACTTGGCGACGCGGCTGATCGAGTTGCCGAATGATGTCGCGCAGTGCGAAAAAATCACGCCCCGACGACGTCACCAACAACGCGTTCGAGGTTTTATCGCCGACGACGCGTACTTGTCCGGACAATTCCGAACCAGACAACCCAGTGCTAAAACCTGCGGGTTGGGTTTTCGGCCCGCCGCCAGTCGATGATGACGACGGATTCTGCCGGCCTTGCAATGCACCATTGAGCGTGTTGGCCATGTCCTCAGCCAACCCGTTTTCGAGACGATACACATGCAGCGAACCGCCGCCTTCCACTTGCATGTCGATGTCGAGGCGTTGCACCAACGATTTGACTCGCAGGTACCCAGCTTCGTTTGCAACCACGAGTAACGTGTTGGTGCGCTCATCGACCAAGATTTTTGAAGGCACCGCAGCGGCAACTTCGCTCACGCTTGGCTCTTCGCCGTTGCGGCTTTGTTTGCCACCTCGGCCGCCGCCACCACCGGCACCGGCTGCCGCGGCTGCCGCTTGAATACCGAGAATTTCATTGAGTTGCTGCGCCAGCTTGGTGGCATCCGAATAATTCACGGAGATGGTATAAATTGATTCATTGGTGCCCGGCACATCAACCGATTTGGCGAGCTGTGCCATATCGCGAATCTGCGACGCGTAATCTGTCACCACCAACACCGACCCCACCGTGTTCACCACGCCAGCTGGTGAACGAATCGAGTCCATTGCTTGCCGCAAGGTTTCCACCGGTAAATACTGCGACTTCATAACGTAGCGCACAACTTCGTCAGTATTCGGCGGCAGCCGCCCGACGTAGAGCGGTAAGGTTTCGCTTTTGGCGCTCGGGGATTCCACGATGCGCAGCAAGTTGCCCTTTGGCACAACCGTCAAGCCCATGGTCGACAGCGCGACCAAGAACACAGCATAGGCTTCGCCAGCCGTCATCTTGTTGGGCGAAATCACCGTGACTTTTTTGCCGGTAGCAACGATGCGGGGCTCGAAGATAAAGTTCTTACACGTAAAGCCCATGGCCCACGTAATCAGATCTTTGAGTTCGGTTTCAGGCTTGAACGACACCGTGGTCCGGCCGCCGGACTTCTTGTTACAAGAATACGTCGGGTCATCGACCGGTGCGGCTGCTGGCGCAGGTTGAGCCTGGGCCATGCGTGGCAACAACGGGGCGGTAACCATCAACCACGCCACCGACAACGCCAGTGCGCGCGTCAACGTCGGTCGCACACCGCTACGCCGAACGGCGCGGGGTGAGGTAGTTTGGTAGGGCTGCTTTAGGAAGTCAGACATTTTCATCCTTGAGAACTGAGAACGGATCGGGGCCAGTTACGTGCCGGTTACTTAATTGAGTATTTGAGTTCAACGGGCTTGCCCCGTCGCGTGACATTCATTTGCAACGCATTTGCTTCGCGCAGCTTGGTGTAAACTTCCAAGGCTTTTTCAGCCGAGTTGAGTTCAAAACCATTGATCGAATCAATGGTGTCACCGTTCGACAAACCTAACTTGGCATACACCGAGTCCGGTCGAATCGCATACAACTTGAAGCCTGCTGGTTTGCCATCTTTCATCGCTGGCACAACTCGCGCACCTTTGGCTACTGCCATTGGATTCGCGAGAACTTTTTCGACCAAGGCTTTGTCAATTTCGTAGTTGTTGTCAGAGATCTTGCGAATGCCCGAATCCAGCGCGGCTTGCATCTCATCTTTATTTTCGACCGCAGGTGTCTCGGGCACAACCGCCGGCGCGGCGGCAATCATCGGCGGTGCCACACCTAACAACACCAGGCGTTCGGTGCGGCCGGTATTTTCAAAGTCGATATATTTGTAGTGAATTTCTTTAATTGGGCCAGCACCTGGCACCGAGTCACCGACGTAAAAGCCGCCTTGTTTTTGGCTTTCGTTATTTTGAAAGATGGTGGCAAACGAATACTTAGGCACGTCGCTAACATTGGTTGCGACCAGCACCAGCGGCAGCGAGGTAATCGCAATTTGCGACGGGTCGTTGGTCAGCGGCACCGCTTCAACCGGCGGCGTGCAGTCCGAACAAAACATATTGCGCGCAGCCATCGGCGCGCCATCTTTATTGCGAGCTGTCGCGACTACCTGTGGTTGCGCTTCGAGTACGCGCGGTATCGCCGGTGCCTTTGCTGGGTCCCCAAGCAACTTGGCCTCGGCCACATGGTTCGCTGCTTTGGCGATAAAAAACGCACAAGTAATCACCACGATTACTCCGAGCACCCAGAAATATTTCTTGATGATGGCTTGCATGGTGGGCTGGGTCCTTACTTTCTTTCACTAACGCCAGTAAAGGCTGGATCGTCGCTGCCGTCTGGTTCGAGGCCGTCGGCGGCGCATTCTGCATCACTGCCGTCGTCGGGGCCACCCTCTAAGCGGCGATAGATCGTACGAGTTGCAATACCCAAAAGTTTTGCGGTTAGCCTCTTGTCACCGCGGGTTTTACGCAGGGTCTCGCGAATCATTTGCATTTCGATATCGGCGATCGGGGTACCCACAGCAAATGTCAGCATGGTGCCACCGCCATCGCCAGCGGCAGCTTCTCTGACCTCGCGTGGCAGCGCGTCTTCACCAATTTGGGTGCTGCGCGACAACACGGTTGCCCGCTCGATTGCATTTTCTAACTCGCGGACGTTTCCTGGCCACGAATAATCGCAGAGTTTTTGCAACGCTTCCGGCGACAGGCCACTGACAGCCTTGCCGTTTTTCTCAGCGTAAACCTGGCCAAAGTGTTGCGCCAACAACGGAATATCGTCACGGCGGTCGCGCAACGGCGGCACTGCCACCGGAATCACGTTGAGGCGATAGTACAAATCTTCGCGGAAGCGCCCAGCGCGAACTTCTTCAACCAAATTTACATTGGTTGCGCACACCAACCGAATGTCGATTTTGCGTGGCTTGCCGCCGCCACCGAGGCGTTCGATTTCGCCTTCTTGCAACACCCGCAACAGCTTTACTTGCACTTGCCGCGGAATCTCGCCGATTTCGTCGAGGAACAATGTGCCGCCGTTGGCTGCTTCAAAGCGGCCTTCGCGAGTAGCGGTGGCACCGGTAAATGCACCTTTTTCGTAACCGAACAATTCCGCTTCGAGGATCGACTCAGGAATTGCAGCGCAGTTAATAGCTACCAGCGGGCCACGCGCCCGAGCGCTGTTTTCATGAATCGACCGGGCTAACAATTCTTTGCCAGTACCCGATTCACCCAGCAGCAACACCGACGCTTCGCTCGGCGCTGCTTGCAAAACAATTTCCATGGTGCGCCGCCACGCCAACGACGTACCAATCACTGCTCGACGACGTTTCTCGGCCAACTGGGCTTTAAGCGAACGGTTCTCAACCACCAACGACTGTTTTTCCAACGCATTGCGAACAATGCGCACCACATGCGCGCGCTTGAGCGGCTTGGTGACAAAGTCGTACGCGCCCTCTTTCATCGCATCGACCGCAGTTTCAACCGTGCCATGCGCGGTCATCAAAACAACTTCAGTCTCAGGTGCAATGGTCTTTGCAGCGCGCAGCAAATCCATACCCGAGGTGGTCGGCATCATGAGGTCGGTGAGCATTACGCCAGCGCGATGGCGCCGCAGCAATTCAAGACCGGTGTTGCCGTCCGTTGCAGTGAGGACTTCGAGCCCTTCACGGCGGAAAATCTTGGCCAAGGATTCAACAATGGCTGGCTCGTCGTCCACGACCAAGACACAACCGGTTTGGCCCATCGCCGTCGCGGGTGGCTCAGCCGGCGATGGGTTTGAACTAACCACCGCACCCGACCCACCGCTATCGGCGATTTGATTCAATCGCTGCCGAGCGAACCCCAGATTTGATCCTGACCACATGGTGCTAGCTATAACAAAGATAGTGCCAAGTCATATTCCCGTAACCTCATGAAATCATTGAATCAACGATTTCGAGTTTTGATGCGGGCTTGCCAACTTGTCACAAGTCTTGCGTTGTGATGCCGAATTGTCATTAAACTACACATGCATACATCTAGCGGCCGTAGGCCGGGCCAGTGCTAGCCAGGCTGGCGCGGCAGTTTGATGACAAAGCCCGTGCCTTCACCCAATTGGGTATCCACTTCGATCGTGCCGCCATGGCGTTCGACCAATTCGTGCACAATCGATAGCCCCAAACCGGTGCCTTCGCCAACGTCTTTGGTGGTGAAGAACGGGTCCCAAATCCGTGGCAACACCTCGGTTGGAATGCCCGGCCCGTTGTCGCGAATTTCAATCGTGACATGAGCCGCATCACCAGCTGTGACGATGATGATCCGGGCATCGTCGCGACCGATGACCGCCTGCGCAGCGTTGGTCAACAAATTCATGAACACTTGGCCAATCTGACCAGCGTGGCCACGCACCTTGCCCACCGCGCCGTACCGCTTATCCACCGTAATATTATTGCGCAAGAGATGACGCAGCAGTTCAAGCGAGTCAGACAGCGACCGGTCAACATCGAAGTCAACAACCTTTTCGTCGTCGGTGCGCGAGTAGTTGTGCAATGCCGATACGATGGCTTTGGTGCGCTGCGCTCCACTTTGCACCACCCGCACCATATCGCGCATATCGATAACCGCGTCACGCCGGACCTGCGGGTCGTCGCTTTCGATTTCGCTGATGGTTTCTTCCAACGGCCCAACGGTATTTACGATGGCATTTACCGGATTGTTAATTTCATGGGCAATGCCAGCGACCAATTGACCAATCGATGCAAGTTTTTCCGAGCGGACCAATTGCGCTTGCGCATGAGTCAATTTGTTGAGCGCCTCCGCCAATTCACGATTCTTTTTCGCTAAGTCACTGGTGCGGGTTTGCACTGCGCGTTCAAGATCAATGTTGACCTCTTCGGTCGACCGCAATTTATCGCGTAAAGCGCGCCGCATTTCTTCGAGGGCAAAGGTCAAGCGGCCAATTTCATCGCCTTCACCGCCGGCACTCACGGGGTCGGCGAGTTCGCCGCGCGCCATCGCATCGGCGCGTTGTTCGAGACGGCGAATCGGCGCTACAAACTGGGCCACCGTAACCGCCACGATACCCGCGCACGCAGCGAACAAGATTAAGAAAAACACTAACAGTTCTTTGAGCGGCCGAACCATCGATTGGCCGCGACCGCGATAGCTCGGATAAAATACCGCGATGGCACCAGCATCGTAGGCCGTGCCATGCCAGGTCACCACCAAGCGGGCGCCACGCCCAGCAAGCTCGGCGGTCGGCAATGACAACAGCGCATTTTGGCCCTGTTCAATGCGCACGCGCACGTACCACGGCAACCGCGGGGCACCCATGGGTCCGCCGCCAACGGCTAGTACTTCGCCGGTGGCGCTGTGATCATCGACATAATAAATGACGGCGTTGGCCTCTGGTGATCCGGTTGAAATACGCCGCAACGTTGTACGTACAACGTCTGCGGTCGGAGCGACATCATGTGACGCAAACTCGGCTTGCAGTTCGGACCGCAACCAAGACAAACCTAAGTCAGCTTGGCGAGAGGTCGCTTCGGTCGCTTGGTTTTTGTACTGCACAAAGCCCCAGATCAACGCCATGCCGCACGCCAACAACACAATGCCGCCAAACGACAACAATAACTTGGTGCGTAAGGACAAGGTCGGAGCGATCGACCGCACGGGCACTCGATAGCGGGTAACCAGATGCGACAACAATGGCCGCAACGCTTCGCGGTGCCACAACGCGCCATAGATTGCGCCAGCGAACGACAAGATGAACAACACCAATGCAACAATCACCGCGTCGTCGAGATCAAAACCCAACCGCCACCGAGCCACCAACGCAGCGCCGCCCGAGACCATCGCGCCGCCGACGAAATACACCACGGCCAAGTAGTACGGCAGCCCTTGCGTCCGCCGAAAGATGACGGCCGCAGGTTGCGTACTCGCGGCCAGCCCTTCGCCTCGTGCAACCGCCAAGTAGCGTCGCAGCTCGCGCGTCATGAGGCGCGCCGTGAGGGTCCAGCCAAGCAAGCCAACCAGTAATGCCAGCGGCACATACGTTTGAATTTGCAAATACTGGGCACGGGTAATCGGCACAAAGAAATATGCGAACGCTGCTTCCGAACCTGCAACCCCACCACTGACCACCATGGCGACCATCAACAGATGTCGAAAATGGCTGGCTTCAAAACGCCGCAATGGCGAACTCGCAACAAAAAGTGATTCGCGCACGCTCGATAAGATGCGCTCCCACCACACGGCGCGAACACAACCGATGACGTAGGCATGTAATCCGGTTACCGCCGCCAGCTCACCACTGCGGGTTAACGGCCAATTGGCATACTGCCCAAGGAAAAACCCAGTGGCACCAGCGGCGATTGTCCACAGTGCAGTGCGCAGTATCAAGGCCCGCACCGGCGCTGCGATCGTCAGCCGATAGGCCCGCGCGGCCAATTCTTTGTTGGTTTTTTCGCCACGCGCACGAGCGGCAATCACTTTACGTACCGGCCACAGCCACGCGCCAACCGCGAACGCCCAAACCATCCACGCGGCGATACCCACCGGCAGTGCGGTGCGCAACAAGGTAGCCGCGCCGATGGTGCCAAGCGAAAACATGAACCATACCGGCACTGCAATCGCGATAAGCTCGGCCGCAAGCAACACCAGCGTCGGCACCAAAAAGCGACGACGAAACGGTGTTGCGGCTGCGACCGACATTACTGCGAGTGAATGTTGAGGCTCAGCTGCCACGGGTGTTCAGCATACAACGAGCCTGGCTCTGACGGCTGGACGTGGTGGCTTTTTGCCGAAACCTCCGCAACCGTGAACGCTGCGGCCGCACAAGATCGGCTGCTTCGCGCTCGGCGCTGCGACGATGAACCTCGGACCGCCGCGCTAGATTTCTGCACGAGGTACCGTCGCAGGAGCGCCGAGCAAGAGACCCGTCGTCCGAGCGCAGAGGAGCACTGCTGGGGCGCGGCACCGTCGAGCCGCTTTCACACGGGTTAAAGCGATGCTGGTTAGCTGCGTGAGATCGTAACTTTAGTCATGATCACCGGCTCATTCGGCATGTCGCGTTCGTTGCGCGGCACGCCGGTGATGGTTTTGACCACGTCGATTTCTTTGCATTTGCCAAATGCATTGTAGCCACCGTTGAGGCCCTCGTTGTCGGCTTCCATCACGAAGAACTGGCTACCGTTGGTGTTCGGGCCAGCGTTGGCCATCGACAACACGCCTGGCACATGTTTGATGTCCGGTGCAATTTCTTGGGCAAACTGATAGCCCGGGCCACCCGATCCTCGGCCTTCAGGATCGCCGCCTTGAATCATGAAACCAGGAATCACGCGATGAAACGTGAGCCCGTCGTAGTACGGCTTGCCAACTTGGATTTGCCCAGCTTTGGTCCATGGCTTTTTGCCGGTTGCAAGGCCGACAAAGTTGGCCACCGTCATCGGTACTTTGTCGCCATACAACTCGCAGTTGAGGATGCCTTTGGTGGTTTCGATGCGCGCCATCAACGGCCCGTTACCAGGGATGTCTTTGAGGTACACGGCTAAGTCGCCAGCGGTTGGCGCACGCACGGCGCTCATGTCGCCGGCAGGTTGCGCGGCAGCAGCGGCAACTTGGTTGACGGCCACTGTGCCAGCGGTGTCGCCGTTGCCTGCGGTTTTCGCAGCGGTCGGAGGTGCCGCTTTGCGATCATCGTTTTTACTTTTGTGCTCGCAGCCTGCGCCAGCCACAGCTAGCAGACCCACGATTGCGAATGCGTACTTGGTATTCATCAACTTAGCTTCCATGCCGCACACTGTGGATCATGGCGGTACGCGGTGCAAGGGGCCAATCCCGGACAAACCAGGTGCGCAGCGCGGGTGGCTTGCGGTGTGTGCTACCGAAACAGCGCGCCGCGTAATTCGTCGGCGGGCTGTGCGATGACTTCAACCGCAACCAAGCGTTGGTCGGCAACCGCAGCAGCGGTAGCGGCGGCTTCATTGATAGCCGACAACGCTCCAGTCAGCGTGAAGTAGGCTTTGCCGGCGAGGTCGATGGCCAACCGCGTGTCGCGCACCGTGACGTCGGTAACTTTGCAGGCAGCATCGGCCGCAGCAATGGCTGCACACACCGTCGAGGTTTCGATGATGGCGACGGCTTCAGCTGAGCCATCGAGTGACCAATCGAGTGCAGCCACCGGCGCGCCTAACATCGGCCACACTTGGTCGTCGGCAGCAGCGAGCAGCAGCCAATCGAGCAACGTAGCTGCCGCAACCTGCTTGCCAGCTGCGAGCGCTTCTTCAACTTCAGCAACGCCGCCTTCGAGCATGATCAGATGTTTGCCACCTGAAACGGCGCGCGACGACAACAACACGGCGGGCGCGCGTTTGAGTGCGGCGTCAGCGACTACAATGCCACGGGCAATCGACGACACTTCGAGAATGGCCAACGCTGGGCCACGCCCGGCGCTGCCGATGGTGCCGACAACGCTCACGCGCTAGCCGCTGCTGGTTGAGCACTACTCGATGCAGACATCAGACGAACCGGAACGCTTCCTTCAAGGTGCAGCGCCGTTCACGGGTAAAGTGCACCGCCGTAGTCAGGCCTTCGCCGGTCGGGCTAGCAATGGTGAACGAGGTGTAGCCCTCGCCGCCCAAGCCAAGCCCGGCATAGCTTGCATCGTTCTTGACAAAAATGCTGGCGTTACAAACTCGAGCCATTGCTGACATGTGATCAACGTTGAGCGAGTGCATCGTCGCGGTGTGATGAAAGCCATGCTCGACGCGAACCGCCATGGCGATGGCATCGGCACAATCACG
>JAYWHS010000842.1:0-2615 GCA_043777635.1 Kofleriaceae bacterium
TGAACGGCATGGTGGGGCGCAAGAAAGCGCAAAGAACGCGGCGACGACGCATGGCGCGAGTGATCATGGGCCGCACCATCCAGCTGGGCATCACGCTCATGGCCCCGGTGAAGCGCAACTCGATGCTTTGTTGTGGCAGGGTGGAGGCGCTCCGCGACCCGAAGCGGTAGCTGAAATCCTCGCCGAATTTCCCAAGGATCGCGGCGCGATGATTGGGTCGTTGCAAAAAGCGCTTGGCAATACGTTTGTTCAATCCGTCCTCAAGGTTGAGGGACTTTCAGAAAGTTTCGCGCGTGTCGATGGACGCTCGTATCATGGGCAAACGAGCTTGCCGCCGTTGGCGCAACGCCGCACGCATCAGCTAACGCCTGGCGAAGTAGCAGCGACAGGCAAAGCACCCGCAACGACGGCGCATGATTCCGTCGTGCTACGTGATCGCGAGGCCGAGGCCAACGCCGGAAGTTCGGCGCAAATCATAAGTGCCATGCACGGCCGAATTGGCACGTGGGAAACCCAGTTACCAGAGCTACTCGCATGGTCGAAACGCCCCGGCGACGATGCCGCACGCCAGAACATGGCACGCACGCTAGCCGCCATGCTGAGTGATGGTGAAATGCTGCAGCACATGCTGTTTTCGCTCCAGCGTGATAGCGACGAGCTGCAAGCGCAGGCGCAGCAGGCAGGCAAGGCGGCCGAAGCGGCCCGTATTCAAGCCGAAAAATCCGCGATAGAAGCACGCTGGGCCGTGCGCTTCCTTGGCGTGATGCAAACCGCCGGCGGGTTGGCCGAGATGCTATTCGCTTGCCCTTTGGCAGAGACCGGCCTGGGTGCGGTCGCGTGCATACAAGGTGCAGCGACGGCTGTCGCTGGATCTCAACAAGCCTGGCAAGGAGCGCCGCAACAAACGCAAACTGCCAAGGCCGTCGCCGGTGCGGCCTCGCTTGTCGTCGATAAGGCGACGGCTGAAAAAATAGGTTCGTACAGTGATTTAGCGTTGGGCGTAGGCTCGCAGCTTGCGCTCTTGCGCCGCGTGCTAGGCCTTGGCACGAAGCTCAGTACCGTCGCTGCAACTGAAAGCACCGCCGCCACAACGGCCGTTGAGCTTACCGTTGAGCAACAACACCTCATCGTCGAAGGCGAAGCCGCCGTTGCGCGCGGTGAAATGCATGCCGCTGTCGCCACGTTTGATCGTCTCGAAGCTAGCGGCATTGCAGCTGCGAAGGTTCGCGAGATGGAAGCTGCTGTCGCTGCCAAATATAGTAAAACACCAATCAGCGCTTATCGTAAACCCATGGCCACCTTGCCAAATGGTACACGCGTGGCACCAGACACTTCAAGCGGCGCACTATTTCACGGTACTTCTGACATCGCTCCCGCTGAAGCGTTTGAACGCGGGCTAGCAGGCCGAGGTGAGAATATTGGATTGCTCGATCACGTTAATCAAACACCCAATCGAGCATTCCGAGGCACTTCGCGTCAGCGAGCATTTGGCTCACCCAAAGATCCCGATGGTCCAATTCGATGGGCAGATGAAGGAGGGTGGGTTTATGAAATAGAGAACACACCAGCATGGGACGCAAACGCGCAACTAGAAGGCCGCGTCCCTAAGAGCGACGGTGGTTTTGGTGGCAATCCAATGCATGGTGAGCATGAGCAAATTATTCTCGCAGGCGTGCCAAGTGAAAGAATAAAAGGCGCATATCCCGTTCGCGCTGGCGTACACGCCCCGTTGGAGTTCGGTGAGTTCATTCCGAATCCTAACTACAAGAAAGTAGCGCCAAAATGACCACACCGATGTCATCAGAGCAAATGTTTCATGCAGCGTTGGCGCAAACGAGCCCACTTGAACGCATCGCAATGTTGCACAAAGTGATCGAACTGCAGCAAGACGTGTGGTGGGTGCGCGCCAACATCAAGCTCGCGGAGCACCACCTTGAAGGGTGGGAGTTAGAAAGTCTTGCGACCGTCTGCCGCCGTGTAATTGGATCACACGTAGCGGGCGTTGAAATTGAACGAGCTATAGCGACGTGCCTATTGGCAGCTGGTACGAGTTGGTCAGAATCATCGCTGACACAAAACGCACTCCGCGCCGCCGTGGCAACTTGCGCAGATGCTGGTTACTACAAATACGCGGCGTGGGCCGCCATCGAAGTAGGCCAGCATCTCTGGCAACATGAATCCGCCGAGGCAGGGCGGGCGTGCTTGCACGAAGCGGTTCGCCTCGCGACGCTTGCTCGCGAATCCCCGGTCGGCGATCTCAGCATTGGTTCGGCGTGGCTTGCGCTTGCGCGCGCTGAGACAACAGCAGGCAACGCCGACTTCGCGTTGGCCGCAATTGCGCGGGGCCTCGAAGAACTCCCACTACCGCAACCCAAACGGCGCGACTTGGAAAAACTGCAGGCGAAGATCCTTGCTGCGCGCGTGTAATTGACTTGCCGTTAATGTCTGGGGCAGCAAGGGCGATTAGACTTCCGGAGGATATCGCGACCCACCTGATGGGAAACCACGCGATCCTTGCGGGCGTGCCACGCGAACGCATTGTTGGCGCGTACCCAATCTCTGCCAATGGCGATAAGTTTGCGCGAGGGCCGCTCTTTCCAAACCCAAATTACAAA
>JAYWHS010000843.1:0-2613 GCA_043777635.1 Kofleriaceae bacterium
CACCCGAGCCAGTTGATTTGCGCTCGTCGCGGAGGCCCGGAATGAACCACTCTGGTCCTTTGAACCGGGCACTCTTGACACTCCTTCACAGTCACCTGCCATCTTGGTGGTGGCCGGTGCCCGCCGCTTCCGCGCCCTTGCCTTCATTATCTGCAGAACGCAATCACTACCCTCGCCGCATTGGTCCCCCAGTCCACCAGTCCGAAAGTCCGCCAGTCCGTCAGTCCGAAAGTCGCCAGTCCGCCAGTCCGTCAGTCCGCCAGTCCGAAAGTCCGCCAGTCCGTCAGTCCGTCAGTCCGTCAGTCCGTCAGTCCGCCAGTCCGCCAGTCCGTCAGTCCGAAAGTCCGCCAGTCCGTCAGTCCGCCTCCCGCGCTTCCTCTCTCCACCTACCCAAGCCCACCCAAGCCCCTTCCCCCCAACCGGTTGTCGCGGCTGGTTCTTGACGCCCTCGTTGAAACCGTGTATCTCCCGTCCTGCTTCAAAAGACATAACGCGCGAGTGGCGGAATGGTAGACGCGCCAGCTTGAGGTGCTGGTGGGTAACACTGTGGGGGTTCGAATCCCCCCTCGCGCACGACTTTTCATCGATGACAAACGGTGGGGCCCTCGCCCGCCGTCAACTCATTCTTTGCCTCGGTCAGCGAGCTACGCACGCCCACCAACGCGGCAGCGGCGAACTCCCCGACCTGTGAATTTTGCCTGGTTTTGCAGTCTTGGCCGAAGTAGCGTCGGGAGTCAGTTACGTGCGTCACCAGTTTCAAAGCCCTGCGCCGCCACACTCTCGCACTACGCTGGTGCTTGGGCTGTACGCTGGCATGGGCTTGTTAGCGATATTCATCGCAGCGTGGCGTGGAGATCCCAACGTGTTTGCGGTTGGACCTCATGGAGATGCCGTCTGGGGTCCGCCCTTGGGGCTGGCACTGGCCCTTGGCGTCGTGTTGTTTTGCCGTTTTGCGGCAAGCCAATGGCAATGGGCGCAGCTCCTCAACCGCTCCTTTCGCGATGTTTTAGGACCGCTCACTAATCGCGATATTTGGCTGTTGGCGGTAACCAGTTCGATCGGCGAGGAGATGTTGTTTCGTGGCGCATTAACGCCGTGGCTCGGTATCTGGTTGCAAGCGGCGGTCTTCGCATTGCTGCACATCGGGCCCGGTCGCAGGTTTATACCGTGGACAATATTTGCCGCATTGCTCGGCGTGGTGCTTGGTTATCTCGCTATGGCCACCGGCAATCTCGCGGGTGCGATCATCGCGCACTTCGTGATTAACGCACTCAACTTGCGGTTCATTATGCGGGATGCAGCTGCCCCGCGTCCGCTGTTGCAACGAGCTTAGCGGCAACCCGCGCCGCAAGCATCGGCCGAACCCGCGGCCAGTCGCGGTCGAGCATGCGATACCACGCGGTATCGCGATTTTGACCTTTGACCAGCATGTGCGATTCAAACAAACCCTCGAACAAAAAACCCATCGCCACCGCAGCGGCGCGTGATCGCCAGTTTTCGGCATGACACTTCCATTCGACGCGGCGGTAGCCACGCGCAAATAGATAATCGAGCATCAGCCAGGTCGCTTCGTCGTTGCAACCGCTGCGTTGCACGAGCGGGCTGTACCAAATACTGCCTAATTCAAGTCGCAAATGTTCGGGTGCATGACTCAACATATTGTACACGCCGACCGGCTGGCCCGCGATTTCGACACACAGCGGCGTGCCATCCAGAGCGTCGGCTTGCGGCTGCAAAAAACGGCTACCTAACTCAGCGGCATCAGCGAAGGGGCCAGCAAACATGTATCGCCAAATCAACGCCTCGGCATCGTAAGGTGCCAGTTTTCGGTCACCAAGCTGAGCGGCCGCGCCACAACTCATTGCATACAGCGCGGCAAGATCCTCGGGTAAATGCAGCGGCCGTATGGTCACCATTTGGCCTCGCAACGTTGGGGCCTCCGGCTTACGTAGCAGGCTGATGCGAGCTTGAAGTTGCAACATGGAAAGCGACATAGCGCCGGTGGCGTAACAGGCCAGCCGCCATCCTGCAAGGGTTGCAGTTTTCTTGCGCCCGGCAACGCTGCCTGCGACGGTAGCAGCATGTTGCGGATTTACCCGGCGCTTGCCGTTGCGTGGATTGTTTTGCTTGGTGTCGCAGTGACGCCCGCCGTCGCCGATGAGACCTCGGCCAGCGATAAGTTGCGCATTCTTTACGCCAATCGCTTTACGTTCACCGACGACAAATTGCCACTCATCACGGTTGAAATCGCAAGCGGCGTGACCTCGGCAAAAATCTCAGCGAAAAATGGCGTGGTGGTGCGACCTGACGGTGAAGGTGGTGCAACTGTCGTTGCCCAAGGCGATGAGGCATGGACCGTGCGCGCCGAAAAAACCCAGCCCGCACTCATCCTGGACTGGACCATTGTTGACACATTAGGTCCCGACGACACCCTCGGTATCACCACCGCGCTCAGTAAATGGAAAGCGTTCGGCTTTGATCCTAAATCTTTCGACATCGGCAGCGTGTTCGGCGTCGACGGTGAAGTAATTGATAGCCGTGAAACGCGCATCGCCATCGATCCAGTGGCCCGTGGCAAAGGCGCCGCGCGCGCTGCCGAAATCAGCAAAAAAT